>DATNCB010000369.1:0-11038 GCA_035571715.1 Ramlibacter sp. | reverse complement strand
GTCTTCGGCATCGTGGAAAAGCATCTTGCTTCTCGCAGCTTCATCGTCGGCGACGCACCGACGATTGCCGATTTCTCGATGTCGGCCTACCTGTTCTATCCGCCGGAAGAAAGCGGCTACGTGCTCGCGCAAAGCCATCCCAACATGGCGGCCTGGGTGCAGCGCATGCGCGAGATCGACGGCTGGGCCCCACCGTACGAGGTGCTCCCCGGCGCACGCATCATGCCGCGCTGGTAAGCCCTAGAACAGCAGGAACAGCCGGCCGCGAAGGACGCGAAGGATTCGCGAAGAACGCAAAAAAAAGACGGCCAGAAATGAATTGAAAACCAGAAGAAATTTTTGAATCTTTCGCGCCCTTCGCGTAATCTTTGCGTCCTTCGCGGCCGGTTTTTTCTCTTCGACGACGACCTCGAAATTGCTCAGGACGCGCCGGCCGGCCAGGTCAAGACTGCCTGCGCCGGCCGACGGGAGCCAGCGCTGATCGTTCTCTGGCGGGTCTGCCCGTTCACTTGCGCCGTCACGCGCCAGCTGCCGCTGCCGGGCAGGTCCACCAGCATGATCGGCCCGTCGCATTTGGCGCTCAGCACCACCCCGCCCTTCGTGTTCGCGATCTGCACGTCCACGTCGGCAAGGTAGGCGCCGGTGGTCTCTGCAAACGTAAGCATCAGGTCGTGCTTGCGCGCGTCCGACTTGATCGCCTGCTGCTCGTCGAACCCGACGCCGCCGCAGACATAGCTTGCCGCACCGGCCTTGTGCGGCTCGAGGTTGATTGGGGTGTCGGCGCTCTGTGCCAGGGCAAGGCAGCAGACCTGGCTGAGCGCGAGCATGACGGTGACTTTGTTCATGGCGTCGCTCTCCAAAAGCATCGGAAAACTCGGGGGACTCTGCGCCCAAGTTTGCGCGGCACGGCAGCATCGGGCGTCAGCCGGGCCCAGGAATTGCTGTAGGACTGCGGGCAATTCGCGGCCCCGGTACCGCGTCGGCGCTCGCCGCAAGCGCCTCGTTATTTTCGCGTCTTCCGGGGCACGCTCGGAACGAATTTGACGCCGTGCTCCGTCAGGAAGTCGCGGATCAGGCGCCGCATTACCTGGGAAGGTGTCATGTCCTGCGCATGGCAGAGTTTTTCGAACGCGACCTTGCGCGCCGGGTCGATGAGCACTGTGAGCCTGGCTGTCTTGTTCTCCATCGGCGGCCTCATGTTAATCAAATTATAATTGCTTTTTTTGATTGACAAAGCGTCCGCCCGACGCTCGGGCGACACGCGGCGCGAGCCCCTCGCGGCACCCCGCGCGGCTCACGCAGGCGGGTACACGATACCTTTTTTGCGGCAGAAATCGTCGAACTCATCCCAGGTGAGGTTCACCGAGCGCGACGTGTGCTTGAGATCTTGCTGCTGGATCAGATCGACAGCGAAAAAACTGGGGTCGTCGCCTGCCAGGTGGCACCGCAGCACGATCCATACCTCCCCGTCGGCCGACACCAGCTGCTCGCCCTTGACCGGAATCCTCATCTATGGCGCGCCTTCTTTGCTGCGGGGCGATAGCTGACGCCGTGTTTTTCCAGGTATTGCCTGATCAGCTGCCGCACCATCTGGGACGAGGTCATGTCCTGCGATGAACACAGCTCCTCGAACGCCTTCTTCTTGGCGGGATCGATCAGGATCGTCAGTCGGGCTTTTTCGTCCATTCGAGGTCAAACCAAAAGGTCAACAATATGATAATACTCTGCGTCTATCGTTTGACACGGATGGTAGTATTATTGCTCGGCTTGGCCTAAGACTTTTGCTCGCTGCAGCAGGCTCGAGGGCCCGCGTCGATGTCAGGTTTTTCCGCCGATGAGCCGCCACGGCGGAACACTTGACCCTCGTCAACCGCCGCGCAAGGCCTGCTCTACTAGACTGAGCCATGGAACTCCAGTTTCTCGGCGCGACAGGCACGGTGACCGGCTCGAAGTATCTGTTGCGCACGGGAGCTTCCACATTCCTCGTCGACTGTGGCCTGTTCCAGGGCTACAAGGAACTGCGGCTGCGCAACTGGGCGCCGCTGCCGGTGCCGCCTGCCTCTATCGATGCGGTGGTCCTGACGCACGCCCACCTCGATCACAGTGGCTACCTGCCGCTGCTGGCGCGCCAGGGTTTTCGCGGCCCCGTCTTCTGCACCCCTGCCACGCTGGAACTGTGCCGCCTCCTGCTCACGGATTCCGGCCATCTGCTGGAAGAAGAGGCCGAGTACCTCAACCGGCACCGCCTGAGCAAACATGCGCCGGCCCTGCCGCTTTACACCCGCGAAGATGCGCTGCACTGCCTGAAGTTGTTCAAGCCGGTGGAGTTCGGCAGCTCATGGCAGCCCGCGCGAGGTGTGAACGCGAGGCTCTCCGCCTCCGGGCATATGCCGGGCTCCTCGTTCGTCCATGTCGACGACGGGAATCGATCCGTCCTGTTCTCCGGCGATATCGGCCGGCCTCGCGACCTGGTGCTCAAAGCGCCGGCACGCATGGATGGCGCGGATTACCTGGTCGTCGAATCGACCTATGGCGACCGCCTGCATGAACGCGCCGACGTGATGCGGCAACTGACCGACGTCATCAGCCGCACGGCGGCGCGTGGCGGCGTGGTGGTGATACCCGCGTTCGCGGTGGGGCGCGCGCAAACGCTGCTGTATTGCATCCATCTGCTCAAAGCCAGCCGGGCGATCCAGGACTTGCCGGTCTACCTGAACAGTCCGATGGCCGCGAGTGCCACACAGGTGTTCCGGCATCACGTGAATGAGCTGCGCATCACGCCGGCCGAATACGAAGCCATGGCGGGTGGCGTGCAGATCGTCGAGACGCCCGAGCAATCGCAGCTGCTCAACACGCGGCGCGGCCCCATGATCATCATCGCCGCCAGCGGCATGGCCACGGGCGGGCGCGTGGTGCACCACCTCAAGGCCTTCGCGCCCGACCAGCGCAATACCATCCTGTTCGCCGGCTACCAGGCGGGCGGCACCCGCGGCGCCACCATCGCCGGCGGCGCATCGACCGTGCGGATTCATGGCCAGGACATTCCGGTACGCGCCGAGGTCGCGTTGCTCGATACCTTGTCGGCACACGCCGACGGTGCCGAGATCGTGCAATGGCTGCAAGGCTTTACCTCAGCACCGCGCCGGACGTTCATCACGCACGGCGAGCCGGCCGCGGCCGACGCGCTGCGCCAGCGCATCGAGCACGACCTGCACTGGAGCTGTCACGTGCCCTACTACCTCGAGTCAGTGCCACTGGGCTGACAGCTGCCGCGCCGCGCGAGCCCGATCTTCCATCATGGTGCGGTCGGCGCCGCCGAGCGTAAAGCAGAACGTGGTCCAGCCGCCCGGAACGGAGTCGGCACGCACCGAGCCGCCGTGCCGCGACACCAGCCGCTTGACGATGGCCAGCCCCACGCCCGTGCCCGGAAACTCGGCGTCGCTGTGCAGCCGCTGGAACAGCGCGAACAGCTTGTAGCCGTAGGCCATGTCGAAACCAGCCCCGTTATCGCGAACCCAAACCTCCGTCACGTTGTCAACCGTATGCGCCTCGATCTCGACTTGCGCATCGGATCGGCCGCCTGAGAACTTCAGCGCGTTGTCGATGAGGTTGGTGAGGATCTGGCGCAGCATGGTGGGGTCCGCGTACACCTCGGGCAGTTGGCCGATTCCGATGCGCGTGGCCGGCCAGGCGTAGTGGAGCTCGGCCACGATCTCGGCCACCATGACATCCAGCCGCACCACTTGTAGGTGCATTTCGCTGCGTTCGGCGCGAGAGCAAAGCAGGATGTCGTCGATCATCTTGTTCATGCGGCGCGAGCCGGCGACGATGCGTTCCAACCGGTGCTGCCCCTGTTGCGTCAGCGCAGCCGATTCCGATTCCAGCAGGGACACTGCGAACGCATTGATGGCGCTCAGGGGCGAGCGCAGGTCGTGCGACACGCTGTAGCTGAAGGCCTCAAGCTCCGCGATCGTGCGCTGCAGCGCCTGCTCGACCTGGTTGCGGCGCTCGATCTCCAGCTGCAGCGCTGCGTTGCGCTCGCGCAGCCGGTCGCGCATCTGCTTGAGCTCGACCTGCACCCGAACGCGCGCGCGGATGACCGCGGGTGCGGCCGGTTTCACGATATAGTCGGCGGCCCCCTCCGACAGGCCGACCAGCTCTTGCCCGGTGTCTTCCAGACTGGTGACGAAGATTGCCGGAATGTCGCTCGTGCGGGGGTCCTCGCGCAGCGCGGCCAGCACCGCGTGCCCGTCCATGTCGGGCATCAGCACGTCCAGCAGCACCAGGTCGGGATGAGGCTCCTGCATCGCCAACTGCAATGCACGCCGGCCCGAGCTGGCCACACGCACGGTATACGCCGCTTCCAGCAGTCCACCGAGCATGCTGAGGTATACGGGCGAGTCGTCCACCACAAGCACGACCGGCTTGCAGGGAGTGATTTCGAGGTCCTTCGTCATAGGTCCTTCGCAACGGTTGCCGCACGCGGGCCGGCCTTCATCGTTTCGATCAGTTCGAGTGCGCGCTCGTGATCATGGTCTCGCACGGCTGCGGCCAGTGTACCGGCAGCGTCCCCGAATGCATCGCGCAGATCGGCGGCGATCTCGCGGTGGAAGCGCTGGGCACCGTAGTCGCCCGATGCCAGCAGGTTGCCCAGCGTTTGCACTGCGGCATCGATCTGCCCGGCGTCCATGCCGGTGGCCCGCCTGTCTTCCCCGGAAACGGCCGGCGGCAGCCGGTCGTGCAGCGCGCCGACCAAGTGCACGAGCTCGTATTCGATATCGAACGCCAGCAGCCGCAACTTTTCGATCGGTTCGCCCCCGGCAATGGCCAGTTCACAGGACGACGCCAATTGCTGCAGCAGCCGCGCGCCGATCGCCGCGCTCGCGCCCTTGAGCGTGTGCACCATGAGGCGTGCCTGCGCCCGCGCTCCCTTGGCCAGGGCGCTGTCCAGGCCTGGCACGCCGTCTTCATGACCGGCGATGAACTGCTGGAGCAGCTCGACGAAGGCGCCCTGGTTCTCCGTCAGAGCCAGGCCGACGGCCGGCTCGAAGCCCTCGATTCCCGCCAGCGCTTCAAGGAGCCCCGCCGCGGCCGGTTGTGCCGTCGTCGCCGGCCGTGGCAAGGCGGCCTGGGGCAGCCACCGCGCCAGGTGTTCGTGCAGCCGCTGCAGGGTCACCGGCTTGGCAATGTGGTCGTCCATGCCCGCTGCCAGGCAAGCGGCGCGCGTTTCTCCGAATGCGTTGGCGGTGAGGGCAAGGATCGGTGTCTTTCGATACGCGGGCAGCAGCCGCAGGGCGCGGGTCGCCTCGAAGCCGTCCATCACCGGCATCTGCAGGTCCATCAGCACCAGGTCGTAGCTACGGGCCTGTGCCATCGCCACCGCCTGCTGCCCGTCCACTGCCAGCTCCACCAACAAGCCGGCCCGCTGGAGTACGGCAAGCGCGACCTCCTGATTGAAGCGGTTGTCTTCGACCACCAGCACCCGGGTATGGGCCGGCCCGCTTGCCGGCATCGCGTCGGGTTCGTCAGGCGGCGCGGCCGCCGTGTCTGCCATTGGGGAACACGATATCGCGGAACGGGCCAGCCGGGCCGTGAACCAGAAAGTGCTGCCGCGGCCGAACTCGCTGCGGGCATCGGCTTCGCCGCCCATCAACTGGGCCAGATGGCGGGTCAGGGCCAGGCCCAGACCGGTGCCGCCGAAGCGACGCGTGGTCGAGCTATCCCCTTGCTCGAATGCGTTGAACAGGTTGCCGAGCTGGTCGGCCGCGATGCCGATGCCCGTGTCCTCCACCTCGAAGCGCACCAGCAGGTCGCCGGCGGTTTCCTCCACGACGCGGGCGCGCAGCTCGATGCGGCCGCGCTCGGTGAATTTGATGGCGTTGCCCAGCAAGTTCAGCAGCGCCTGGGACAGGCGCGTCGGATCGCCGCAGAGTGCGTCCGGGACCTGCGCGATGTCCACCGCCAGGGCGAGCCCCTTCTCCGCGGCCTGGCTGTCCACTAGCATCACCGCGCGCGCAACGGCGTCGCGAAGCGAGAACCCGGTGTGCTCCAAGGTCAACTTGCCGGACTCGATTTTCGACAGGTCCAGGATGTCGTTGATCACCGCCAGCAGGTGTTGCGCAGCCTCGCCAATATGGTCCAGCCGCTGCGTTTGGGCGGCGTTGCCGCTGTCGGCCTTGAGCAGCTCGCTAAACCCGACGATGGCATTCATCGGGGTGCGGATCTCGTGGCTCATGTTGGCCACGAATGCGCTCTTGGCGCGGTTGGCCGCTTCGGCCCGGTCGCGCGCAACGACCAGCTCATCGTTGACATGCTGGAGCTGAAGCTCGGCGCGTTTCAGCGCCGTCACTTCCGAGGCCAGCACGAAGACCCCCTCTGTCGTTCCGTCGACCGTGTCGGGTATCAGCGTCACGAGGAAATGAGCGTCGGTACCATCGCTGTTCCTCACCACCGACGCATACTCGAAGCGGCGCCCGGCCAGCACCTGTTCGAACGCGGGCTTCAGCCGCGCGTACAGGTCCGGCTCCAGGACATCTTGCAACATCGCGACCTCGATGTCTTCCGGTGAAAGTCCAAAGCGCTCCCGGTACTGGCGGTTGGCGAACCGGCAACGCAGGTCGCACCCCCAGTAGGCCAGCCCTGCCGGCACATTGTCGGTGAGCGTCCGCACGAAGCGCTCGCTGTCCTGGAGCGCCACGTTGATCCGCGCCAGCTGGGCGGTGCGCTCCTCGACCAGGTCTTCCAGATGATCCCTGTACTTGCCCAGCTCGGCCGTGGCGCGCTTGAGTTCGGTCACGTCCGAGTACACCACCACCGCGCCGCCGCGGGCGGTCTTCAGCGGTGTCACCTCCATGTTGAACCAGCGCTGCGGGTTGCCATTGCAGCCGCAGCTGTACTCGAAAGTGAAAAACGGTTCGCGGCCCGCCAGCACGGCCTCGATGCCGCGGCGCGCCGGCTCGACACAGGCCGAATCGCCGCGCGCCATCTCGGTCAGGTAGTTCGCACCGACCCCGCAGCGCGGCAGCGCTTCGCATGCCGGCGCCTGCGGGTCGGCGCCGAAGACGCGCCAGGCGTGATTGATCTCGATGACGTTACCGGCGGCATCGAGCACGGCCAGGTGGTCCAGGATGGAGTTGCCCACGGCCCGGGTCAACTCGGCGGACTCGCGCAGCGCCGCCTCCGACCTCAAGCGCGTGGTGATGTCACGCGAAATGCCGAACACTCCCGCCGCCTCCCCATCGGGCCCGCGCAACAAGCCCTTGGTCGACAGGAAATTCCGCGGCCCATCGACCGTGTCGACCTCGTTCTCGAAGCTGTACGACTGGCCGGTCTCCAGGACTTTCTGGTCGGCGATCCTCATCTGCTCGGCCTGCGCGGCCGGATAGATTTCGTGCACCGTCTTGCCAATGGCGGATAGCGGGGGAATTCCGGCCACCCGGCAGGCTTCGCGATTGAACAGCACGAGGCGTCCCGCCTTGTCCTTGGCATAGATCATGTCGGTGGAGCTGTCCGCGATCGACTGCAGCAGTTGCAGCGCCTGCAGCTTTTCCGCCTGCTGCTGGGCCTCCGCCTGGTTGAGTTGCAGCGCGTGGCGCTCGCGCATCATGTACAGGCCGATGCCCCAGGCGATCACCACCATGCCCCCGAACCCTGCGATCCAGAGCGCCATGCGGTCGCCGTTGGCGTAAGCCTCCGTCTGGTCGATCCGGGCCAGCATCAGCCAGTTGGTGCCGGCCACCGGTCGCGCGACGGCCAGCACGTCGACGCCGGCGGAGTCGCGTGCTTTGATGGTTTGGCCTTCCAGCAACTGCGTGCCGAGGGAAATGCCGGCTACTTGTGTGACCGGGTGGAGCAAGGGCGCGCCATCGCGATCCACGAGGACGGACGCCGCGCTGCGGGCGGGCAATGGCCACCGGCGAAGCGTCGGCAGAAGGTACTGCGACGGGTCGAACCGCAAGACGAGCACGCCGGTTGGCGGGCTGCCGCTGCGCAACAAGGGAGTAACGATATCCAGGTCGCGGTGCAGGACTCCATCGCCCGGATAAGGTTGGGTGAACTCCACCGAATTGCCCGCCAGCGACCGGTCCGCAGCTGCGCGCAGTTCGGGCGTGACGCTGGTCTTCTCGCCGGCCGCGGCCACCAGCTCGCCGTGCCGGCCGAGCACCAGTGCGGCAGTGGCGGAGTTGCTGGCCTTGTAGAAGTTCGCCAGCCGCATGGTCAGCTCCTCGTGCGCGGCGGCGTCGCGGCTGACGAGCCCTCGCGCCACCAGGTCACCCATCGTGCTGGTTCCGCCGAAGCGAACCTTGGCGATCCGATCACGCAGCCACTCGCTGACCTGGTCGGCCCGCAACTCGGCGACCGCTTGCAGACGCTTGGCCTCCGCGTCCCGGTGCTCGCTGCGCGAAATCGCGACGGCCGCGCCTGTCATGGTCACCGCGACGACGGCACCGAGGCCGAACGCAATGAGCCAGGGCCGGATGCTGGTTGCGGGCGCGGCACGGGTGGTCATCCGCTGCGGCCGGGCGATACCTCGCAGCAGCACATAGAGCATCGCGGAGGTGACCGCAACGAACAGCCATCCCTTGTAAGTGCTCAGCTGAATGACCCACGCCCGATCGTGGACGAGGAGAGCCAGCAGGCTGTCCGATCCCAGAATCCACAGGCTCGCGAACAGCGCGTAGAAGCCGACCGCCCGCAGACGCACCAACCGGTTGTGATCCGGGGGGGTGTCGATGCGCGGAGGGTGAAGCTCTTCCGTCATACAGTGTCCTTGTCTTGAAGGGCAGCCGGTACGACGGGACCCCGAGGAAGCAATCTTTGGATTCGATTTTGGGCGGTAGCTCGCCTCGGCCGTTGACTTAAGTCAACCGCGACAAGACGTACGCAATCAATTTGCTAACGGTGCGGCCAGGGCCTCTGTTTACGCCACGCCGCACCAGATGGCGATGCGATGCGCGAGATCCATCCAGAGCGCCCAGAGCGCAGCCACGACCAGCAGCAGGCCAGCCGCGCGAGTGCCCCAGTCCTGCCTGAATCGGTTGCCCGTCCGCTGCAGCCACGTCAGCAGGCCGGGCGCGAGCGCCAGTGACAGGCCGCTGCCGACCGCGAACAGCGCCATCGACAGCGCGCCCTCGACTGGTCCGCCGCTCAGCGACGCTACCAGCAACGCGGAATACAGCAGGCCGCATGGCATGAACGCCCACAGCGTGCCGGTGGCGAACACGCCGCCGCGCACCGCGGCGACCGGGCGCACGCGCGACCAGATGCTGCGCCCAGCGCTGCTCACCCACATCGGTTGCCGTGCCCGCGCGAGCAGCATCAAGCCCCAGGCCAGCACGGCCAGATGAAACAGGGTCCACACGGGCCGCAGCGACGCGGTATGGCTGGTGAGCCAGCCCAGGCTTTGCACCGCGAACGCGGCGCCGGCGCCGGCCGTGGCATAGCCCACCAGGCGCCCGGCCTGAAAGGCCCATAAGGAGCGCGCCTGCGACCGCCCACCCAGCTGGGTCAGGCCGGCGCAAGCGGCGCCGCACATGGCCATGCAATGCGGCCCGCCCGCCAGGCCCATCAGCAGCGCTGAGAGCGCAAGCGTCGTGAACATGGAAGCCCCGGCGGGCCTAGATGATGCGCGAGAACTTGGCGCGGTTGCGGTCGGCCTGCAGGTAGCGGTCGAAGACCATGGCGACGCCACGCACGAAATACCAGCCCATCGCGGTGACCTGGATGCCGCAATCGTCCACCACCACGAGGCCCTTGCCGGCAAGGTCTTTCAGCGCTTCCATTTCCGGCGCGAAGTAGTCGCGGAAGTCCAGCAGCCAGGCCAGCTCGATCGATTCGAACAGCAACTGGCCCTGGCACATGATGGCCATGATGACGGCGCGCCTGGCGAGATCGTCGCGGCTGAGCGCGAGCCCGCGCGTCACCGGCAGGCTGCCGTGATCCAGCAGGTCGCAGTACTCTTCCAGCGTCTTGGCGTTCTGGCTGTAGGTGGCGCCAACGCGGCCGATGGCCGATACACCCAGGCCGATCAGGTCGCAGTCCGGCTGCGTGCTGTAGCCCTGGAAATTGCGATGCAGCCGGCCCTGTCGCTTGGCCACGGCCAGCGAGTCGTTCGGCAACGCGAAATGGTCCATGCCGACGTACACATAGCCGGCATCCTGGAAAGACGTCAGCGACTGCGCCAGCATCGCGATCTTCGCCGGGCCGCCCGGCAATTCGGTGCTGATGATGCGGCGCTGCGGCTTGAAGCGTTCGGGCAGGTGCGCGTAGGCATACAGCGCGATGCGGTCCGGCCGCAGCTCGTTGACCTGGGCCAGCGTGCGCGCGAACGATTCCGGCGTCTGCTTGGGCAAGCCGTAGATCAGGTCCATGTTGATGGAGTCGAAGCCGATGGCTCGCGCCTGCTCCACCAGGCGGTACACCTGTTCGGCCGGCTGGATGCGGTGCACGGCCTTCTGCACGTCGGGGTCGAAGTCCTGCACGCCGAAGCTCAGGCGGTTGAAGCCCAGTTCAGCCAAAGTGTTGAGGCGCTTTTCGTCGACGGTGCGCGGATCGATCTCGATCGAGTATTCGCCGCCGGGTGCGAGCGCGAAACTGCGTCGCAGCATCGCCATCAGTTCCTTGAGCTCGGGGTCCGACAGGAAAGTCGGCGTGCCTCCGCCCAGGTGCAATTGCGTCACAGCCTGGCCCAGGCCCAGTTCGGCCGTGTGCAGATCGACCTCGCGGCTCAGGTACCGCAGGTAATCGGCGCCGCGGCTGTGATGCTTGGTGACGATCTTGTTGCAGCCGCAGTAATAACACAGCGAATCGCAGAACGGAATGTGGATGTACAGCGAGAGCGGCATGGCCAGTGCGGCCGGGCCGGACCTGCGCTGGGCCAGGGCCTGCGCATAATCGGTGGCGCTGAAGGCCTCGACGAACCGGTCGGCGGTCGGGTAGGACGTATAGCGCGGCCCCGGTATGTCGAAGCGCCGCAGCAGATCGGGCGATAGTGGGGTCATCGTGTGAATTTGAGTGGTGAACACAATGTGCAGCCCCG
>DATNCB010000368.1:0-4696 GCA_035571715.1 Ramlibacter sp. | reverse complement strand
TAGTCGAACGCGGCGACCATCGCCTGTTGATTGATGCCGGCTTGGGGCCCAGGACAGAATCAACCCTGCACGGTCAGATCAATTCTGGTGCCTTCTTGGATATGTTGAAGCACTTGGGACTACTCGGCACCGACATCGATGTATTCGCACTCACCCACCTGCATGTTGATCACACGGGCTGGGCATTTGTCGAGTCTGCATCGGGTCGCGAACCCACCTTCCCGAACGCGCCCTACGTTATTGCCGTGTTGGAATGGGAACCGCTCAAACGAGGCGAACGGCCATTGGGGGTTCCAGGCGAAGCCGAGTTCCTCGAGCCGATCGCTGAACACAGCAACCTCGTGCGGCTGATCAGCGACGGCGACGAGGTGGCACCCGGAGTCACCGCGGTCGTGACACCCGGTCACAGCCCAGGGCACACGTCCTATGTCGTGACCACCTCACGGGGAAACCGACTCGTGGCATTCGGCGACTGCTTCCACACCCCCGCACAACTACGTCACCCAGACTGGCCGTCAGCTCCTGATGTCGATCCGTCCGTCGTGGGCTCCGCGCGCCGGCGCATCCTGTCCGAACTAGGCGTTGCCGGCACTGTCGGATTTGCGATTCATTTCGGAGATCAGCCCTTCGGCACAGTGACCGTCGACGGCACTCAGTCGGTTGCGTGGGAACCGGTGCCAACGACGGTCCTGCTTGCGCCACCGCGAACTATCTAGCCGCTTGAGGATCCACTTCCGACAATTTGTTGGTGATGTGGAATGCGTGGCTTGTGCCGAATCGTCAAGCGGCTAGCGGGGTTTCGATGGCGAGATCGCTGAAGAGTGTTTGCATGTCGATACGGAGTCGTTCGTAGTCGCGGTCGACGCGGGTCCAGTGCGCGGGTTTGCGTCCCATGCGCGGGCTGCGCAACCCGGCGAGGATCGGGGCGATGACCTGATCGCGGAGGGTGAGCAGGGCGGCGATCGTGCGTGCGGCGGGTGCCCCGACGTGGTAGCGGCGGCTTCGGCCGGGTTTGTCGACGAGCTGTTTGCCCCGCAGCTTGCGCAGGTCGTAGCCGGCCTGGCGGACGGTGTAGCCGCAGTGATCGGCGCCGGTGAGGGCGTGCACCTTGGCGGTGAACTGGGCGACGGTGAACCCATTCGGCGCCGGGGTCAGTGCCAGGGCGGCGCGTAGCGCATCGCGCATGCGTGGTTTGTTGAGGTCGACACCGCCGATACGGGCGGCGCCCAGCCGGACGCCGGTGGGCAGCTCGTCGAGGACACCGTCGCCGAGGAATCCGGTGTCCACACAATCCAGGGCGGTGGCGAACCGCTCGGCGATGCCGGCGAGTTGGGTGACGATGTCGGGAAACTTCTCGATCATCCGCCCGCAGCGCAACTCCGCGGTGTTATGCGCGATCGCCTCGAACCGCAGCACGCGTTCGCCTTATCTGTGTTGCGGACCCCCGTCAAGGTTGGGATCCGTTGTTGTCTCAGTTGTTTGGCCTCGTTCCGGCACACGTGCCTGGGGCGGTGGACCGCAGTCGGGGTCGAGGTGGAGCGCCCACAGCGCAGCGAGGACGAACGACCTCGAGGCCGACGAGGATCCACCGCAAACTTGGCCGGCCGGGGGCGAGGCAAAGACGTTGCGGTTCAAGTCATCTGCTGCCTCCTGGGAGAGAAGAACGTGCTGCGGGAGACAACGTCGCACGTGCCGGCGCCCAGCCTTATCTGGGTCCACGGACGAGGTCCGGCGACATGATGATGGATGGGGTGCCCGGCGTGCGGGCTGCCGAAGGGGTGCGGTCGCTCAGTCTTTGCGGGAGGTCCACCCCACAACGAGGAGGTGGCGGCAGGCGAATTGCGGGAGCTGGCCGCAGGCATCAGCTGATTTATGGGCAGGGCACGTGCGCAACGCATCTCAGGCGGCCACCTCCTGCGGTCGGATATCGGGCAGCGCCAGGGCGGCATCGCCGAGCTCGCGCAGCGTGTGATAGCAGCGGCGCAAGATCTTGCGCTCCACCGCCAGGGTCGGGTTCTTGCCGTTATGGCCGTCCTTTTTGGCCGCCAGCTTCTGGTAGTAGCCGTGATCGGGGGACCCGCGCCGGGCGGCGGACTTGGCCGCCTCGAACGCCGCCCAGCGCAGCTCCGGCGAGCCCTGCCGGGACAGGTGCCCCGGTGCGCGTTTGGCGGCCGAGGAGTAGACGGTGACATCCAGCCCGGCGAAGCGCACCAGCTGATCGGAACTGGAAAACCGGCGGGCATCACCGATCTCGGCCCAGATGATCACCGCGCACAACCAGCCCACACCGTAGTGGCGCTGCAGCGCCCGGCACCCCGGCTGGCGGCGGGCGAAGCTGATCAATTGGGTGCGCAGCGGGTCGATCTCGGCGCTGAGCTCATCAATGCGCCGCAGCGCGGTGTCCACATACTGGCGTCCCGCCGCCGACAACTCCGCACCCGCGAGCGCCTCACGGCCGGCCCGGGTCAACAACGCCCTGATCGGTGGACAGCCCTGGTGGAACACCTGGGCGTGGATGCGCTGCTGCCAGGCCCGCCGCTCGTCCATCAGGGTGCAGTACAACCGGCCCAGGGTGCGCACCTCCACCACGTGCGCCGGCGGGATCCACGACTCCGGGAACCGGCCCTCCACCAGCAATGTGCGCAGCAACCGGGCATCGGCGCGATCGGTCTTGGCCCGCTTCTTGCGACCCCGCAACGCCGCGGTCTCGGCCGGATCCCCCAGATGCACACCCAGTCCGGCGGCCGCCAACTCCTCGCTGACATAGCGCCACCCGGTGCAGCCCTCCAGCGCGAAATCCGCGTCCCCATCCCGGAAATGCTCGGCCAGCCAGCCCCGCAACGTCTTCCGGGTCGCCGGACGAATCTGACCCCAGTGCACCAAGCCGTCGTCATCCACGTAATCGAAGGTGATCTGCTGCCGGTGCACGTCCAAGCCGCCTACCATCGTCATCGGGACCTCCTCGAGTTCCTGAAACATCACTGACGCCATAGCAACGAGCGTCTGCACCGAGGGGGTCCCCCAGCACATTTCATCTTTGGTATACGCCTTGCCGGTCAGCCGCCCGAAATGCAGCTTGAACACGGTCAGGTCATAGCTAGGTGTCTCGATCGCGGCCTCGATCAGCGAGGAACGTTTGCGGGTGCGGCGCGGTCGCTGGGCGCTGCCGAAGATGGTGCGGACCTTGGGCACATCGAGGCGGGAGCGGGTGCGATCCACCACAGTGTCGAACACGCGTTGCATCGTCGTGCCGTCGGCGAAGATCAGGTTGCGGCTGTACTCGAGCTGATAGACGGCGAACCCGTAGCCAAATCCGCTGCGGTGCTGCTCGTCGCGATCGAGCCCGAAGCACAAGCACGCGGTGTAGATCCAGCGTTGGCAGACCTGGCCCAGCCGCCCTACAGCCGCATCCTGCGACAAGGCATCTGCGATCCGGGCCAGGCCTGCGGGGTCGGCGACCGCGGTGAAGCAGTTGCCGGCCTTGGTGAATGCTATCCCCGCCGCGCCGGCCTGCCGGGCCACGAACTCGTGGCCGTTGAGGATGATCTGCGCGCCGAACGGCGGATGCCCCGACATCTTGATCGTCACGTGCCCCCACTCGGGGTCGATGAGGTGGAACGAATAGTGGTTGACGTATTCGCGTCTCCTCTCGATGTTCACGATCGTGTCGGTCTTCGACGAGCGCACCACCTTCCACACCGGTGCCGGCGCCTTGGCCACCAGCACCAAAAACACCCCGATGCCGACCTCGTGGGTGGCCAGGTACGCCTCGGCGATGCGGTGCTTGCGTTCCCCGGCCGTGCAGAAGATCACCGGCACCCCGTTAGCCGCGCCCCACGCCTTGACCCGCCGGGCGAACCGGCCGGCTAGCCGCATCAGATGGGTGTTGTCCAGCTCGGCGTCGCTGTCGTCATGCCAGCGCCGCCACCACACCCGAAACCCGCCGGGGTTGTACCCCAGCGGGAAGAACGCATTAAGCACGATCCGGTCCACGCAGTCATAGCTGCCGGTCACCAGATCCGAATACCGCAGGCTGAACTCGTCGATGGACACCTACTCAACCTAGGAAACCATCTGCCCGCGTGAATTGAAGCTGCCCGAAGGGCCACCGCCGCCGGGCAAAGTCCCGGCCGCGGCGTAGCCTGCTATTCACGCAGAAGTTGATCCCAGCCGGTTAGTTCCATCGGCTGTCGGTGGTCGCTGCGAAACTGTCCGATGAGCAGGGGTGGGCAATGCAGAGGCGTAATCGCCGCGCCGGAGTGGAGGATCGGTGGCGCCGATCGGACGGGAGCCCCACGGCGCGCGCCGGCAAGGGCCGCCGCTGGTTGGCTCGCTACGTCGATGACCAGGGCCACGAGAACACTCGGGCGTTCGATCGCAAGGCAGATGCGCAGGCTTGGCTCAACGAGATCACGGCCACTCAGATCACCGGAACCTACGTCGCTCCGAAAGCCGGACGGATCACCGTCGGTGAATTGCGCGCCAAATGGATTGGTACGCAGGGCCATCTGAAGGAAACGACAGTGGCCACAAGGGGATTCGCTTGGTCGGGCTACGTCGAGGTCAGGTGGGAATCTGTGGCGGCGGCGGATGTGCACTCGTCAGACATCAGAGCCTGGGTTCAAGGCCTGGCGAAGGCGGGTGCGAAACCCGCGACGATCGAAAACGCACTCAGTGTCCTGAGGCAGATTCTGGA
>DATNCB010000367.1:0-1185 GCA_035571715.1 Ramlibacter sp. | reverse complement strand
CCTGAACTACGTCTGTTACGGGTTGGTGGCGCGTGAAGTGGAGCGCGTGGACTCCGGCTACCGCTCGATGATGAGCGTGCAGTCGTCGCTCGTGATGGTGCCGATCAACGAGTTCGGCACCGAAGCGACCAAGCAGAAGTACCTGCCCAAACTTGCCACCGGCGAACTGATTGGGTGCTTCGGCCTGACGGAGCCGAATCACGGCTCCGACCCCGGCAGCATGATCACCCGCGCCAAGAAAGTCGATGGCGGCTACAAGCTCTCGGGCACCAAGATGTGGATCACCAACAGCCCGTTTGCCGATGTGTTCGTGGTGTGGGCCAAGGATGACACAGGCCACATCCGCGGGTTCGTGCTGGAAAAAGGCTGGAAGGGCCTGAGCGCCCCGGCGATCCACGGCAAGGTCGGCCTGCGCGCGTCCGTCACTGGCGAGATCGTCATGGATGAGGTGTTCTGCCCGGAAGAAAACGCTTTTCCCAAAGTACGTGGCCTGAAAGGGCCGTTCACCTGCCTGAACAGCGCGCGATACGGCATTGCCTGGGGCGCCCTGGGTGCGGCGGAGGACTGCTGGTTCCGGGCGCGCCAGTACGTGCTTGACCGCAAGCAGTTCGGCAAGCCGCTGGCGTCCTTTCAGCTGATCCAGAAAAAGCTGGCCGATATGCAAACCGAGATCACGCTGGGCCTGCAAGGGTGCCTGCGCCTGGGGCGAATGAAGGACGAAGGCACGGCTGCCGTGGAGATCACCTCCATCATGAAGCGCAACTCCTGCGGCAAGGCGCTGGACATCGCCCGCCTGGCGCGCGACATGTTGGGCGGCAACGGCATCAGCGATGAATTCGGCGTGGCGCGGCACTTGGTGAACCTCGAGGCGGTCAACACCTACGAGGGCACGCATGACGTGCATGCGCTGATCCTGGGCCGGGCACAGACGGGGATTGCCGCGTTCTGAGCCCGGTCGTGTCAGTCCGATTTGGGAACGACGATGCCGGCCGGCTGGCCGCGCAGGAAATCGAAGTCGACGCCCTGATCGGCCTGCGTCACGGTTTCGAAGAACAGCTTGCGGTAGCCGCGTTCGGCGGCCGGGCGCGCCGTGGGCTGCCGCGCGGCACGCCTGGCCAACTCGTCTGCTGAAACCAGCAGCGCAAGTTCGCGCCGCAACACGCTCAAGCGAATCCGGTCTCCGTT
>DATNCB010000366.1:0-5517 GCA_035571715.1 Ramlibacter sp. | reverse complement strand
GGCGTCGAATCGGTATTCACCGTGCTGGCTGTCCAGCAGCAGAAGAGCCCGCCGACGATCAACATCTTCAACCAGGATCCGGAATGCGACCTGGACTATTGCGCCAACACGGCGCGCGACATGCGAATCGATGTCGCCGTGAAAAACAACTTCGGTTTCGGCGGCACTAACGGGACCCTCGTTTTCAAGCGGCTCCAATAGGCCGGTCCCACGCGCTTGAAGCATTCTTGATCGCGGCCTTTCCATGCACAGCGCCCCATCGGTGAGCTATCCGGCGGGGCGTTCGCGTTTTGCGGCCGCGCTGCTGCTGTTCACTTGGCTGCTGGGCGGCGCGGTGACCGCAATGTGGTGGCTGCACTCGCAATCCCCGGGGTGGCGGCTGAGTGCGGCTTGGCTCGTGCTTGCCGCGGTTGGCGCGTTGGCAGCCTGGAAGTGGTGGCATTCCGAGGCGGGCATACTGGCTTGGGACGGCGAAACCTGGAGCTGGTCCGACGAGCGGGGTGCCCGCAACGGAACAATCGAAGTCACGCTCGATTTGCAGCATTGCGCGCTGCTGCGGTGGACGTCCGAAAACGGGTCGCGCTGGTTCTGGCTGGAGCGCGCCGGCAGCGCCCAGCGCTGGGATGATTTGCGTCGTGCGGTATATTCCCGCGCCAGAGTCGAAGCGCTACCCAATCCGCGCGCGCCCGCAGCGAAATCATGACGAAAACGCCTCACGCTGCCGCTCCCACGCCGGCCGACACCGACCTGATGCTGGTGGAGCGCACGGTGGCGGGCGACCAGAAGGCGTATGAGTTGCTGGTGCTCAAATACCAGCGCCGCATCGAGCGGCTGATCGGCCGCATGGTGCGCGACACCGACCTGGTGGAAGACATAGCGCAGGAAACATTTATCCGCGCTTATCGCGCGCTTGCCCAGTTCCGGGGAGAAGCCCAGTTCTATACCTGGCTGTACCGGATTGCCGTGAATACGGCGAAGAAGGCGCTGGGAGACCTCAAGCGTGACCCCCTCGTTTCCGAAAATGCCCTGCGGGGCGGCGACGAGGAAGATGAAACTTCCGCCGTGGAGAACGAACTAACCACCGCGGAAACGCCCGAAACGGTACTGGCCGCCAAGGAAATCGCCGCCGCAGTCAACTCGGCCATGGATGCCTTGCCCGAGGAACTTCGCCAGGCAGTGACGCTGCGCGAAATCGAGGGGCTGAGCTACGAAGAGATTGCGGAAGTGATGAATTGCCCGATCGGTACCGTGCGGTCCCGGATTTTCCGGGCGCGTGAGGCGATTTCGGTGAAGATCAAGCCCCTGCTGGAAAACCAGTCGGGCAAGCGCTGGTAATGCGCGATGCGGCAAGGTAATTGTATGAACAAGATGGAGATGCAGGAACTCATTTCAGCAATGGCGGATGGCCAGTTGCAAGGTGAGGCGTTCGCGCGCGGCGTCGAAGTTGCGGCCGGTGATCCGGTGGCGCTCGAGGCCTGGCACACCTACCATCTGATCGGCGACGTATTGCGGTCGGGCGAATACACCGTCGGCACGGTTCCGGCAGCCTTTCTCAGCCGCTTGCAGATTCGCCTGCACCAGGAGCAGCGCCTGGCGCCCGCCGGGCAGGCAGGCGCCCGACCCTCGCCGGCTGCTGCGCGGGGCTCTGCGCCCCGGATGGCGGCCAACGACGCCAGTTTTCGATGGAAGCTGGTGGCCGGATTTGCGTCGCTTGCCGCAATGGCTGCAATCGGCTGGACCGTGGCCGGCCCATTCACCGGTAAGCCGGAGCAAGCCCAGCTGGCGAACGCGCAACGCGGCACCGTTCTGGCCGGGACTGAGCGCGGCGTGATGATCCGGGATCCCCGGCTCGACGAATTGCTGGCCGCGCACCGCCAGCTTGGCGGCGCTTCCGCCTTGCAGACGCCGGCTGGTTTCCTTCGCAACGCCACGTTCGAGGGACCCGCCCGCTGACGCGGCCGGTTGACGGATGGGATACAAGGTCGCGACAGCAAGCGTTCTCGCAGGCCGCGCCATCGCCGCTCTAGGCGCGTTGTGCATGGTCGGGGTTGCCGCCGCCCAGCCCGCAGGGCCGGCGCCGCTTGCCCAGTCCGCGCCGGTCCAGGGCAAATACCCGGAGCGCAGCGTCAGCGACTGGCTGATGCGCATGCACGAGGCTTCCCGCCTGCGCAGTTATGTCGGCACGTTTGTCGTGTCGTCCAACAACGGTGGCATGTCCAGCGCGCGCATCTGGCATGCGTGCGACGGCGACCAGCAGGTCGAACGGGTGGAATCGCTGACCGGCCCGCCGCGCTCGACCTTCCGGCGCAACGAGGAGGTCGTCACCTTCCTGCCGGAAAGCCGCGTCTTCCGCACCGAAAGGCGCGAGTCGCTGGGCCTTTTCCCGAATCTGCTCAAGTCATACGAATCGTCGATTGCCGAGTTTTACGAGGCGCGCCGGGTCGGCGGCGATCGGGTTGCCGGATTCGAAACCGAAGTGGTCGAGCTCGCTCCCAAGGACAATCTTCGCTTCGGATACCGGATCTGGAGCGAAAAGAAAAGCGGCCTCGTGGTCAAGCTGCAAACCGTGGATGCTGAAGGCAATGTGCTGGAGCAGGCGGCTTTCTCGGAGCTGCAACTGGACGCTCCGGTGCGAATCGACAAACTCAGCCGCATGATGACGGTGCCCGAAGGCTGGCGCGTCGAGAAGGCCGCGGCACTCAAGACCAGCGCGGCGGCCGAAGGCTGGCAGCTGAAAGCGCCCGTGGCGGGATTTCAGTCGATCAGCTGCTACAAGCGGCCGACCGCCGGGGCGCCGGCGCCCAATGGGACGCTGCAATGGATATTCTCCGACGGGCTGGCGGCCGTTTCGCTGTTCGTCGAGGACTATGATCGCCAGCGGCACGTTCAGGAAGGCCTGTTCTCCAGCGGCGCCACGCAGACGCTCACGCGCCGCGTGCAGGACTGGTGGCTCACCGCCGTGGGCGAAGTGCCGCCGCAGACCTTGAAGGCGTTCGCGCAGAGCCTTGAGCGCCGCAAGTAAGCCCCCAACTTGGCCGGAATATGCGATGGTTCGAGCTTGGTCGCTGCGAACCATTCGCCCGCTTTTTGTTCTCAGCTTTATCTCTGATTGAAAGGTCGATATGCCAAGAATCGGTTGGAAGAAACTGCGCGCCTATGGGGTGGTGATCGCCTTGGCCGTTTCCGGCACGGTGGCGCTGATGCCGGCCCATCCCGTCGCCGCGCAAGCGAGGGCGCTGCCGGATTTCACGGACCTGGTGGAACAGGTCGGGCCCTCGGTGGTCAACATCCGCACGATCGAACACGCCCGTACCAGTTCCAACAGTTCTTCGCCCGGTGGCATGGACGAGGAAATGCAGGAGTTTTTCCGGCGCTTCTTCGGGCAGCCGATGCCCGGCACCCCGCGGCAGGCCCCCCGTCCCAACCGGCCGGCGCCCGATGAAGAACAACCGCGCGGCGTGGGCTCCGGATTCATCCTGACCACGGACGGCTTCGTGATGACCAACGCGCACGTGGTCGAGGGTGCCGATGAGGTGGTCGTGACGCTGACCGACAAGCGCGAATTCAAGGCCAAGGTAGTGGGGACACCGGACAAGCGCACCGATGTCGCAGTCATCAAGATCGAGGCCACCGGCCTGCCGGCTGTGAAAGTGGGCGACGTCAATCGGCTGAAGGTGGGCGAGTGGGTGATGGCGATCGGTTCACCGTTCGGGCTTGAAAACACCGTGACGGCCGGCATCGTGAGCGCCAAAGGCCGCGATACCGGCGACTACCTGCCTTTCATCCAGACCGACGTGGCGATCAACCCCGGCAACTCCGGCGGCCCGCTGATCAACATGCGCGGCGAGGTGGTCGGGGTGAATAGCCAGATCTACTCGCGCTCGGGCGGCTTCATGGGCATCTCGTTCGCGATCCCGATCGATGAAGCGATCCGCGTCAGCGAACAGTTGCGCGTATCCGGCCGCGTTTCGCGCGGCCGCATCGGTGTGCAGATCGACCAGGTGACCAAGGACGTGGCCGAATCGATCGGCCTGGGCAAGGCGCAAGGTGCGCTGGTGCGCAGCGTCGAAAGCGGCTCGCCCGCGGATAAAGCCGGCGTGGAGGCGGGCGACATCATCGTGCGTTTCGACGGCAAGGTGATCGAGAAGGCTTCCGACTTGCCACGCATGGTGGGCAACACCAAGCCGGGCAATCGCAGCACCATGTCGGTGTTCCGGCGCGGTGGCTCGAAAGACCTGGCCGTGACGATCGCCGAGTTCGAGCCCGAGAAGCCGATACGCCGCACCGCCGAGAAGGAAGAAAAGCCGAAGGGTTCGCCCGCCGCGCAGTCGGTGGGCTTGTCGGTGAGCGAGCTGACCGATGCGCAGAAGAAGGAACTGAAGCTCAAGGGCGGCGTGAAAGTCGATGCTGTCACCGACGCCGCCGCGCGCGCAGGCATTCGCGAGGGCGACATCATCGTGGCCATCGGCAATACCGAGATCGGCAGTGTCAAGGAGTTCGACGCTGTGGTGGCCAAGGTCGACAAGAGCAAACCCATCCCGGTGCTGCTGCGTCGAGGTGAATTGGCCACGTACCTCTTGATTCGTCCTGCGCGGGGCTGAAAGTCCTTGGCGCTGCGCGCCAGTTGAGCCCCAACCCACGCGGGCTGGGGCTTTTTTGATGCGAGTGACTGAAAAAAAACGAGGCGCCAGAAATATTTTTCGACGCCAAAAAAGCCGCGATAAGTTTGTGCGCACTAACTATGGCGGTCTGCTAATTACTTTTTTGGATAGAATCGACACACCTCGACGGCTATTAACGGCATATCGAAAAAGCCGAAAACCACCATACGGGATGGCTTGCCGTGTGCACAGCCGATCCACAGATCGCCCACAAGTTGTCCCAAACCTTGCCCCCTATTTTTGTTGATAAGTTGTGAATAACTTTGATGTTGCTGACCCGCAACGACCTCGTTCGGAGGCCGTTGCGGCTGTACGCCCTGGGCTTTTTGCCTACAATGAAGCTCCAACTATCGCAGTTGCCATAGATTGTTGGTTTAGGGCGCGTCACCATTCGACGCGCCCTTTTTTCTTTTCCGGCGCCGTTTGAATTCAATCACTTAAGCGTTCCCGTTGATGAATCACATCAGAAACTTCTCGATCATCGCGCACATCGATCACGGCAAATCGACGCTGGCTGACCGTTTGATCCAACGTTGCGGCGGCTTGTCGGATCGTGAGATGGAAGAGCAGGTGCTCGACTCGATGGATCTGGAAAGAGAGCGTGGGATAACCATCAAGGCGCAGACCGCTTCGCTCGCCTACAAGGCCCGCGACGGGCAGGTCTACAACCTCAACCTATCGACACGCCGGGCCACGTCGACTTCTCGTACGAGGTCAGCCGCTCGCTGTCCGCGTGCGAAGGCGCGCTGCTGGTGGTCGATGCGAGCCAGGGCGTGGAAGCGCAGACGGTGGCCAACTGCTACACCGCGCTCGACCTGCACGTCGAGGTGGTGCCGGTGCTGAACAAGATGGACCT
>DATNCB010000365.1:0-1116 GCA_035571715.1 Ramlibacter sp. | reverse complement strand
GTCAGGTCCTGGGTGGGCTGCAGGTACAGCGTGATCCCCGCGACACTGTGGGCGCGCTGGCGCAGCCGCTCCATGACGTCCTGCTGGTTGTCGTGACCTTTCTTCAGGTTGATCAGCATGCGGCCGGTATGCAGCATGGTGTTGTTGGTGGCGTCCACGCCGACGAAGCTGCTGAGTGTCTCGACGTCGGGGTCTTCCATGATCTGCCGGGCCACCTCCTGTTGCAGCCGCGCCATGAGCGGGTACGACACCGATTGCGTGGCCTCCACCCGTGCCTGCAGCTGTCCGGTGTCCTGCGTCGGGAACAGCCCCTTGGGAATCCAGATGTACAGCAGCACCGTCACCACCAGCGTGGCCAGCGCCACCAGCAGCGTGGCGCGCTCGCGCTCCAGCACCCACTGCAGCGCCGTGTCGTAGCGCGCGACGACGCGGTCGAACCCGCGCTGCATCTTGCCGCCCCAGCCGGTTTCGCCACCGGGGTGCGCCGTGAGCCAGCGCGCCGACATCATCGGCACCAGCGTCAGCGACACCGCGGCCGAGATCAGGATGGTGATGGCCAGCGTGACCGCGAATTCGCGGAACAGCCTTCCGACCACGTCGCCCATGAACAGCAGCGGGATCAGCACCGCGATCAACGACACCGTCAGCGAAATGATGGTGAAGCCGATTTCGGTGGCGCCTTTCATGGCGGCTTCCATCGGCGGTTCGCCGTCCTCGATATGGCGCGAGATGTTCTCGATCATCACGATCGCGTCGTCGACCACGAACCCGGTCGCGATGGTCATCGACATGAGGCTCAGGTTGTTCAGGCTGTAGCCCAGCAGGTACATGGCACCGCAGGTACCGATCAGCGAGATCGGCACCGACAGGCTGGCGATCAACGTGGCGCGCGGACTGTGCAGGAACGCGAAGATCACCAGCACGACCAGCACCACCGCCAGTATCAGTTCGATCTGCACGTGCTCGACCGAGGCGCGGATGCCGGTGGTGCGGTCGCTCAGCACGTCCATATGCACGGCCGCGGGCAGGCCGGCGGTGAGGTCCGGCAGCCGGGTCTTGATCGCATCGACCGTCGCGATCACGTTGGCGCCGGGCTGGCGCTGCACGTCCAGGACG
>DATNCB010000364.1:0-1088 GCA_035571715.1 Ramlibacter sp. | reverse complement strand
TACCCGGCAAGCCGACCAGCTTGAGCAGTTCCTCCACGCGGCGCCGCGCCTGCGCCTTCGGTATCTTGCGGTTCACCAGGCCATAAGCCACGTTGTCCGCGACGCTGAGGTTGGGGAAGAGCGCATAGCTCTGGAACACGATACCGTAGTCGCGCAGCGCCGGCGGCAGCCTGGAAATGTCGCGGTCGCCCTGCCACACCTCGCCCGAGGTTTGCACCTCCAGGCCGGCCACGATCCGCAATAGCGTGGTCTTGCCGCAGCCCGAGGGCCCGAGGAAGCAGACGAACTCGCCCTGGCGGATGCCCAGGCTGATGTCGTTCAGGGCGGTGAAGACGCCAAAGTCCTTGCGGATATGGCGAAGCTCGAGGAAGAGGTCCTGGGCCACCCTCTGCTCGCTCGTCTGCTCGCTATTCAGCTCACTTCTTCTCGCTCTTGCTGTCGTAGCGCCGGTTCCACTCGGCCAGGATGCGCTCGCGGTTGTCGGCGGCCCAGTTGAAGTCCATCTTGACCAGCCGCGCCTCGTAGTCCTTGGGCACGTTGGCCAGCGGCGGTGCCACGCCCGGCTGCGCGGTGATCGCGAAGTTCTTGCCGTACAGCAGCATCGCGTCCTTGCTGGAAGCCCAGTCGGCGAGTTTCTTGGCCGCCTCGAGCTTCTTGGTGCCTTTGTGGATGCCGAATGCTTCCAGGTCCCAGCCCAGGCCTTCCTTCGGGAAAACCAGGTCGATCGGGGCGCCCTTGGCCTTGTTGCTGTTGGCGCGGTACTCGAAAGAGATGCCCGCCACGTACTCGCCGGCCGCCGCCATGTTGCACGGCTTGGAGCCCGAGTGGGTGTACTGCGCGATGTTGTCGTGAAGCGCGTCCATGTATTTCCAGCCGCCGCCCTTGCCCTTGTCGTCGCCGAACAGCGTGAGCCAGGCCGTCACGTCGAAATAGCCGGTGCCGCTGGATGCCGGGTTGGGCATCACGATCTGTCCCTTGTAGACCGGCTTGGTCAGGTCCTGCCAGCTCTGCGGTTTGGGAATGTTCTTCTTTTGCGCCTCCACCGTGTTGAAGCAGACGGTGGCGCCCCACACGTCCATGCCCCACCA
>DATNCB010000363.1:0-8163 GCA_035571715.1 Ramlibacter sp. | reverse complement strand
GCCAGTTGCTCGCCGGCGTACGCGGCAGCGACCACCTCGCTTTGCTCGGCCTGCGCCAGGTCGGCCATCGCGTACACGGCCGCAATTTCCATTTCCGTGGTGATCGTGGTCGCGCCTGAATCGAGCGCGCCGCGGAAGATGTAGGGAAAGCACAGGACGTTGTTGACCTGGTTCGGGTAGTCGGTGCGGCCGGTGGCCATGATGGCGTCGCTCCGCACGGCCTTGACCTCTTCGGGCGTTATTTCCGGATTGGGGTTGGCCAGCGCCAGGATGACCGGGCTGGCCGCCATCTTCTTGACCATCTCCGGCTTGAGAACGCCCCCGGCCGAAAGCCCCAGGAAAATGTCGGCGCCCTCGATGACTTCGCCGAGCGTGCGCGCCGCCGTCTCCTGGGCAAACTGGATCTTGTCCTCGTCCATCAGTTCCTTGCGGCCCGCATAGACGACCCCGGCCAGATCCGTGACGAAGATGTTTTCCCGCGGCAGGCCCAGTTTAAGAAGGAGGCCGAGGCAAGCCAGAGCCGCAGCGCCGGCGCCCGAGGTAACCAGCTTGACCTTCTTGATGTCCTTGGCCACGACCTTCAGGCCGTTGATGATCGCCGCGCCCACGACAATGGCGGTGCCGTGCTGGTCATCGTGAAACACCGGGATGTGCATGCGCTCGCGCAATTTGCGCTCGACGTAGAAGCAGTCCGGCGCCTTGATGTCCTCGAGATTGATGCCGCCGAAGGTAGGCTCCAGCGCCGCGATCACGTCGACCAGTTTGTCCAGGTCGTGCTTCTCGTTGATCTCGATATCGAAAACGTCGATGCCGGCGAACTTCTTGAACAGCACGCCCTTGCCTTCCATCACCGGCTTGGCGGCCAGCGGCCCGATGTCGCCCAGGCCCAGCACCGCGGTGCCGTTGGTGATGACGGCCACCAGGTTGCCGCGGCTGGTGTACTTGAACGCGTTGTTCGGATCCTTGACGATCTCCTCGCAGGGCGAGGCCACGCCGGGCGAATACGCCAGCCCGAGATCGTGCTGGTTGAGCAACTGCTTGGTCGCGTGGATCGCGATTTTTCCCGGGGTGGGGAATTCGTGATATTCGAGGGCGGCCTGGCGCAATTGGGTGCGCTTGTCGTCGGTGTTTACCGCGTTCATGGGGGGCATATTCGGAGGTTTTTTGGGGGGTGCGGCTGGAAGCGGAAAGCCGCCGCCGCACGGGTCCTGAGGCCGTCGATTGTAGACCTGCGGGGGAAAACCCTAGTACGGATTCATGCGTACGTTGTCCAAGCGGCCGTGAGACCCCAGCCGGTGAGAAAAGCTGCCCGAACTCGCTGGGCTCGCCTACGATAGAGGGGCTCGTGGACCTTCACAGTCAAGGGGATGGAAAGCCGTGGCAGCCATACCAAACCAGCCTGCCCAATCGTTCAACCTGAGGCGCCGCTTCGCGATGACCAGTCTCGCAGTCATCGTCGGCATCGCACTGGGGCTTGGATGGCTGTTGTCAAGCATGTTGACGGAGCGCATGTTGCGCAGGGAAGGCCAGGTCAGCATGGAGTTCATCCAGAATTTGCTGACCACCGACAAATCGGGGGAGTTCCTGGCCGACCCTTCCAGCCGGGAACTTGAAGCCCGGTTTCTTGATTCGATGGCGCACCTGGCGTCGATGACGGAGCCGGTCCTGGCGAAGGCGTACAGCCATGACGGCCGCGTCGTGTGGTCCTCCGATCCCAACATGATCGGCCAGCAGGACGCGGATAACGACGAACTATCGGAAGCGCTGAAGGGCGACCTGGTGGTTCACAGCGGAACGCTCGGTGACCTGTCGCGCCAGAAGCAGGAACACGCAGGACTGGCAGCGAAGACCAATTACTATGTCGAGAGCTATATCCCGGTAATGGAGCCGCGCGGCAAAAAGGTCCTTGGGGTCGTTGAACTCTACAAGGTGCCGCTGCAGCTCAATGTGTCGATTCGCGAGGCGCTGATCCAGCTGTGGCTGGCATGCGCCGTCTCGGCGGTGGTGATCTTCGTCGCCCTGAACGGCATCGTGGGTCGGGCCGACAAGGTCATGCGCGGGCAGCAGGCGCGTCTGGCCGAATCCCAGGCACTGTCAAGCGCCGTTGAACTGGCGGGGGCC
This sequence comes from Ramlibacter sp., assembly GCA_035571715.1. Classification (GTDB taxonomy): domain Bacteria; phylum Pseudomonadota; class Gammaproteobacteria; order Burkholderiales; family Burkholderiaceae_C; genus Ramlibacter. Next base: position 6,042 of record DATNCB010000363.1, on the reverse strand, counting down.
GTGGCTCACAACCTGAGAAATCCCCTCGCGTCGATTCGCGCTTCGGCGGAGATGCTTGGCATCGTCGCTTCGCAACATCCCGAAAGCGCGGAACATTGCGAAGACATCATCGGGTCGGTCGACCGTGCGAACCGCTGGATCACGGAACTTGTGCGGGTGTCGAACGCGCCCCAGTTGACGCTGGAGCCCGTGGCAACAGCACCCATGTGGCGCGACTGCCTGGAGGAACTCCAGCCTGAAATGGATCGCAGCCGCGTCACCTGGGACCTGCAGCCCGGCGAGTCGCCGGAGGTCATTGCCCACCCCGCCATGCTGCGGCAGATTCTCCTGAGTGTCCTGGCCAACGCCATCGAGGCGATGCCCCAGGGCGGACCGGTCAGGATCGGATGGGCCGTGGACGACCGGCAGCTGCGCATGAGTGTCGTTGATGCCGGCACCGGCATCAACGAAAATACCAAGCGTGCCCTGTTCCGGCCATTTTTCAGCACCAAGAGTGGCGGTCTTGGCATTGGACTGGCGCTCGCGCGCCGAACGCTGGAACAGTGGAATGGCTCGATCGACCTGGGGTCCGAGCCTGGGGGCGGCAGCCGGCTGACGATTTCCCTTCCGCTGGCAGAAGCTGCGGATCCGCGAAACATGGCGCAGGAGGTGTCGAATGGCGCAGTTGCTGGTCATTGAGGACGAGTTCGTACTTGCCAAGAACATTGCGCGGTTCTTCGAGCGGCAAGGCCATTCGGTGAGCCTGGCTCACGACGGACAGACCGGACTGGAACTGGCCGAGCAGCTCGCGCCCGACGTGGTGATCGTCGATTTCCAGCTGCCGGGCTTGAACGGTCTCGAGGTCATCCGAGATCTGCGCCGCTCGGACGAGCAGGTTCGCATCGTCATGATCACCGGCCATGGGAGCATCAACCTGGCTGTCGAAGCGATGAAGGCCGGTTCGATGGACTTGCTCACCAAGCCTTTGTCCCTTACCGCCCTGGACCAGGTGGTACAGCGGGCACTGAAGGAACGATCCGAAAAGACCGTGCTCGAGTATCTGAAGGCCCGCGATAACCGGCACGCCAGTGTCGAGGCTCTGCTCGGCCGCAGTCCCGCGATGCAGGCGTTGCGGCAGCTCATTCGCACCATCGCCGAGTCCGAGCCTTCCGACGGCTCGCTGGTCTCGCCCGTGCTGGTTCAGGGGGAAACGGGTACCGGCAAGGAGCTGGTGGCCCGAGCCTGCCACCTGGCCGGACCGCGGCACGATCGCCCCTTCATCGAAGTGAACTGCGCCGCGCTGCCCTCCCACTTGATGGAGGACGAGTTGTTCGGGCATGAGAAGGGGGCGTTCACGGACGCCAGGACCCGCAAGGTCGGCCTGATCGAAGCCGCCGACGGCGGCACGCTTTTTCTCGACGAGATCGGTGAAATGGAACTGTCGCTGCAGGCAAAACTGCTGCGCGTCCTCGAAAACCTGAAGGTACGTCCGATCGGTGCCGTAGCGGATCGCCGCGTGAACGTGCGTGTCGTGGCAGCGACCAACCGCGACCTGGCCAGAGAGGCCCAGGAGAAGCGCTTCCGCAGCGACCTCTTGTACCGCCTGAGCGTGTTCCAGATCAGGATCACGCCGCTGCGTGAAAGAGGAGATGACGTCGTGCAGCTCGCTGAACACTTCCTCGAGCAGCTGGCCTCGCGTTATGTCCGTTCCAAATTGCTCCTGGACGACGGCGCGCGCGCCGCACTCACGGGCTATTCCTGGCCAGGGAATGTGCGGGAGTTGAGGAACATCCTGGAACGGCTCGTGCTGATCCACGGCAAATCGCCGGTCACTGCCGACGATCTGCGTTTGCCCGCCGATTTCGATTCGACGCAGTCGCAGGACGCTCAGCCCGTTGCGGCGGTGAGCCGTGCGCCCGGTCCGGCGGTGCCGCTGGAAACCGTCGAAAGACAGCATCTGAGCCAGGCTTTGGAAGCTCATCATTGGAACGTGAGTCTCGCGGCCCGAGCCCTGGGTGTCACCCGCGACACCTTGCGCTACCGGATGGTGAAGCACGGACTTCAGCGCGACGACGACTCCGGCAGCGCCTGAAAAGGACGGTTGAGGTGGGTGTGTACACACACTCACGGTACTCAGCCGATGGGTGCAGTCACCCATGTAGTTGCGCCGCGTAAGACCCCGCGTCTGCGTGCATTTCTGTTCTTCCCAACGAAATCATTGGTTTGGCGCGCGGCGCCCGGTTGTTCCGCGCGTTGGCACGCGAGCTGCAAACGGATCGTGCGGGTGCACCACACCAGCTCGACACGCACAAGCTGTCGCTGCTGCAGCGGCCTCGCACCGAGATCCTTCTTGTCAACCATTGGAGAAACCACCATGCGCTACTTTGCACTCACCACGATCAGCAGCTTCGCCATCCTGTCCGCAACCGCCCTTTGCGCAGCGCACGCGGCCGTGAAATCCGGCACTGTCGATTTCTCGAACGTCCGCGTCGACCTGGTGGCCAAAGAGAATCAGCCGAACGACCGCCGCGGCAAAGGCGCAGACAGAAAGACCGGCACCGCCGCTTCGGACCAGATGCTGGCACGCGAGAAGGAAGCCGGCGACGATCGCGGCAAGCACAGTGGCAAGCATGGCACCGCCTCCTCGGACCAGGTGCTGGCACGCGAGAAGGAAGCCGGCGACGATCGCGGCAAGCATGGCGGCAAGCATGGCGTAGCAGGTTCGGAGCAGATGGCTGCTTAGGGCGAGGCGCCCACAAGCACGCACACCTGGAGGTGCCATGCTGGCGAATTGCAAGCCTGCGATTCCGGCACTGCTCGCGCTTTTCGCGTGCAGCGCCGGGAACGTGTTTGCCGAGGCTTCCAGCGCCGCCCGGCTGAAGCTCGGATATGAAATCGACACTGCTCAGGACGACCCTGTGGCAAAGGTCATTACGAAGGCGGCAGCCCGGGACAGGGGTCTCGAAACGGGTGGCGTGGGTGAGGCGCTTCAAGCGGAGTTCACGCGTCCGTTCAGCTCGTGGAGTTCCTTCGGCCACTTTGGCTGGCAGGTTGCCGGCGGTGTACAACCGACGGCGTGGCGTGCGGAGTTCCATGTCACGAAAGGCTTTGCCACACCGAGCGGGGATGTCGAGTTCGGCGTCCGCATTCGCCGGCGCTTCTAAGGGCGCAATCTCCATTCTCAATAGCGCCGGGTCCCGGACCCGGACGGCGCGCCGGCAGCTGCACCATCGAATGGAAGCGCAGCGCGACATCGATCCCGGCAGCGCCTGTACGGTTGAGTTGGGTGTCTACACACACCCACTTTACTCGGCCGTTGGGTGCAGTCGCTCATTTCGCCACTCCGCAAAGGCCGCCGCCTGCGAGCGGTTTTCGTTTTTCCCAGCGAAATCAACGATCTGAGCTGCCGCAGGGGTTGGTCTGACGCGTTGGCACGCGACCTGCAAAGAAACCGTTGTCAACCAACGGAGAAACCGGCATGCGCTACTTTGCAATCACCGCGATGGGCAGCTTCGCCATCATGTCCGCTGCCGCCCTTTGTGCCGCTCAGGCGGCAGTGAATTCCGGCACCATCAGCTTCTACAGCGTCGGCGCCGACCTGGTCAAGGAGAATCAGGCCATTCCGTGCGGCAAGGACAGCGATGCCAAGACCGACGCTGCTGCTGCCCGGCAGGTGGGTGCGTAGGCCGAGGCGCCCTCAAGAAGCTCGAATATGAAGTCCGCGTTGCCCAGGACGACCCTGTGGCGAAGGTCGTTACGAAGGCTGGAACCCCGCAGCGGGGTCTCCAAACGGGCCACAGTGGCAAGCAAGTTGCCGGCGGCTTACAACCGGCCGCGTGGCGCGCGGAGTTCCATGTCACGAAGGGTTTTGCCACACTGACCGGCGATGTCGAATTCGGCGTCGGCATACACCTAGCCCTCAATAGAGCCGTGTTCCCGGCGGCACCCCCATCCCTTGCTCGTAGGTCCGGCGATCCAGCAGGTAGCAGCTGCAGGCCGCTTCCACCAGCTGCTCGCGGCGTTCGACCACGATATGCCCGCGGCCGCCGCTGATCAACCCGCGCTGCTCCAGCCGTCCGGCCGCAACCGTTACCCCGGCGCGGCGAGCACCGAGCATCAGCGCCAACTGGTCATGCGTGACCGGCAGATCGTTCGACCAGCTGCGATCGCAGTGCGTCAACAGCCAGCGCGCCAGCCGCTGCTCCAGCGAATGGAAACGGCAACACGCGACGCTCCTCGCCGTCTGCACCAGCACCACGTGCAAGTACTTCAGGAGAAGGGCGTTGAGGCTTTCGTGGCTCGTGGCAAGGTGCTGCAAGGTGGCTGCGTCGACTCGCCATGCATGGCCCGAGCCCTGGATCAGGCCCTTGAGTTCGAAGGCCTCCACTTCGGTGCGCGACTCGGGGCCGAACAAGCCCTCGCAGCCGACCGCACCGATTTCCAGACTTCGGCGCCGGTCCGCGGGCGCCAATACGGAAATGGTGCTGTCCACAGGAAAGTAGGCGTGACGCAGCCGTCCTTGCCCTTCCTGCAAGGGCAACGGCGCTGTCAGCTCCACGTACTCGCAATGCGCCAGCAGCGACTGCCGCTCCACGCGCGGCAACGCCGCCAGCAAGCGATTGGCCAATGTCTGATCGATGTCGCCTCCCTGTTGGTGTCGGCGAATGCAATTCGAGGCAGGATAGAGCGCGAGCGCCCAGGGGCTCTGTTCGCCAGCGAACACACGCAAAGTACCTATTTGTTGCGACCTGCTGTTGGTGAACACCAACACCTGTATTCCTTTGCAAGGCTTAACCGTGCGCTAACGCACTGTTGCCGCGAGCCGCAAATGCAACCCACGGCCCTGCATGTAAGGAAACGTGTGGTGCTCGTGGGAGCCGTTGCTCCTTACTGTTTTTTCCTTCGCTTGCTTGAAACGCACTTTCTTACGAGAACAGCCGTGTAAACCGGTAAGTTTCCGCTGTTTTCCGCTGGAATTGATCGCGGCCGCTCAGTGCTCCTCGGCCGTGATTCTGCTTACCTCTTCTGTACGGCTCCGCACAATGCGGGCATCTGACATGAATAGTTACGTCCCATCGTGTACCTTCAACGGCGGGGCTAGAGTTGGCGCATGAAATCCCATTCGCCCACCAGCCTGACGCCTCATCGTGCGCTGGCGACGCTGTTTGCGCAGAGCGAATTGCTTTCGGCCTTGCCCGAAGACGTGCAGGAGAGATTGCTGCCGCACCTGATCTTCGTGGAGTTGCCAACAGGCCACACGTTGGCCGAGCCTCATCGCGGCTGCGCCCGGGCCCTGTTTCCATTGGCAGGCGTGGTGTCGCTGGTGCAGGAAATGCCGGACGGCGCCAGTGGCCAGGTGGCCGTCGTGGGCAACGAAGGACTGCTGGGATTGCCGCTATTCATGGGGGGCGACGCGATGCCCACCCGCGGCGTGGTGCACTGCGCGGGCTACGGCCTGGCGTTGGACCGCGACTGCCTGGTCGAAGAGTTCGAGCGGGGCGGCAGCTTCATGCGCCATCTGTTGCGCTATACGCAGGCCCTGATCACGCAGATTTCCCAGGTCGTGGTGTGCAATCGCCATCACTCGATCGAGCAGCAGCTTTGCCGTTTGCTCTTGATGAGCCTTGACCGGTTGCAGCATGACGAGGTGCCGCTGACGCAGGAATTCGCGGCGCGGCTGCTTGGCGTGCGGCGCGAAGGCGTCACCGAAGCCGCCGGCCGGCTGCGTGAGGCCGGCGTCGTCGGCTGCCGCCGCGGCGCATTCGTGGTGCAGAGCCGCAGGGCCCTGGAAGCACGCGCATGCGGCTGCTACCGCGTGGTCAAGAACGAATACGACCGGCTCCTGCCGGTCCCCCGCCCGCAGAGCGCGACCACCGTGTGCGTGCCGCACGTGCACGTGCCCATGCCTGCTGCCGCGGTCGCGCCCCCGGTGCCCGGCTGGCACCAGCTGGCCGAGCTCGCCGGCTAGCGCTTCAAGACCGCCCGCCGCGCAGGGCGAGCGCCAGTTTTTTCCGCCATGCGGCAGGCGGCGCCTTATCATGCGCCGACCTACCACCCCGAGGA
>DATNCB010000362.1:0-1838 GCA_035571715.1 Ramlibacter sp. | reverse complement strand
GTTGATCACGTAATCGTCGCCGCTGCGCTCGATGCTGGTGCAGATGTTGGTGGCGTCCGATGACGCGACTTCCGGCTCAGTCATCGCGAAGGCCGAGCGGATTTCGCCTTCCAGCAGCGGCTTGAGCCAGCGCGCCTTGATCTCGTCCGAGCCGTAGCGTGCGATGGTTTCCATGTTGCCGGTGTCGGGGGCCGAGCAGTTGAAGACCTCGCTGGACCACATCACGCGGCCCATGATTTCCGCCAGCGGCGCGTACTCCTGGTTGGTCAGGCCGGCGCCGTCGTAGCCGGATGCCGATGAACTGTCCACCGGCAGGAACAGGTTCCAGAGGCCCGCGGCACGGGCTTTGGGCTTGAGTTTCTCGATCGTCTGGAGCGCGCTCCACCGCTTGCCGGCCTTGGTGTTGGCTTCCAGCTCATGGTGGTAATCGACCTCCGCCGGATAGATGTAGTCGTCCATGAACTTCAGCAGTTTGGCCTGGAGTTCCTTCGTTTTCGCCGAGTATTCAAAATCCATTTTGGTTCCTTGGGGTGTTGCGTTGATGATCAGGCCTGTTCCACGAACTGCCAGGCCAGCACGGCCATCGGCCGGGCGCTGGCGCCGGAGCTCTCGGCCTGCGCGCTGGACGCGGTGCCGGCTTCCACGCGCTTGGCGATACCTTGCAGGATCGCCGCGATGCGGAACATGTTGTAGGCCATGTAGAACTTCCAGTCCAACTTCAGCGACTGCACGGTGGCCAGCCCGGTGCGCTCGCAGTAGCGGCGGACGTATTCGTCCTGCGACGGAATGCCCAGAGCCGCATGGTCCAGCCCGCCGATGCCGCGGAACGACCCGTGCGGAATGTTCCACGCCATGCAGTGGTAGCTGAAGTCGGCCAGCGGGTGGCCCAGTGTCGACAGCTCCCAGTCGAGCACCGCGATCACGCGCGGCTCGTCGGGGTGGAACATCAGGTTGTCGAGGCGATAGTCGCCGTGAACGATGGACACCATGCGCTCGTCGCGTGCGGCCGCCGGAATATGGGCGGGCAGCCATTCCACCAGCTTTTCCATCTCGGGGATGGGCTGGCTCATGGGACCGGCGCCGTCGGCGGAGGCCTTGTACTGCTTGCTCCAGCGGCCGATCTGGCGGTCGAAGTAGTTGCCCGGCTTGCCGTAGTTCGCCAGGCCGCGCTCCGCGAACTTCACGGTATGCAGCGCCGAGATCACGCGGTTCATTTCGTCGTAGATCTCGGCGCGACCGGCAGGGCTCATCTCCGGCAGGGCCTGGTCCCACAGCACGCGGCCCTGCATGAACTCCATGATGTAGAAGGCGCGGCCGATGACCGACTCATCCTCGCACAGGCAGTACATCCTTGGTACCGGCACGTCGGTGCCCGCCAGCCCGCGCATCACGGCAAACTCGCGCTCGACGGCGTGCGCCGACGGCAGCAGCTTGGCTACAGGGCCGGGCTTGGCGCGCATGACGTAGCTTTGATGAGGAGTGACCAGCTTGTAGGTGGGGTTGGACTGGCCGCCCTTGAACATTTCCACGGTGAGGGGGCCGCCGACGAAGCCTTCGAGGTTTTTCTGCAGCCAGGCCGTGAGAGCTGCGGTGTCGAAGGCGTGCTTGTCGGAAACCGGCCGGGTTCCGATGAAGTGGTCGAAATCGCTCATGCGTTGATCTCTGGATCCCGGCCTGCGCCGGGATGACGTCCTTCGGCCGTCAATTGTCCGCCTCGATGATGCGCATCAGCGCTTCGCGGTTGCGCACCACCAATCCCCCCGGCTCGATGCGGATCACGTCGTCGCGCTCCATCGCCTTGAGCTCCTGGTTGACACGCTGGCGCGAAGCGCCCAGCA
>DATNCB010000361.1:0-7727 GCA_035571715.1 Ramlibacter sp. | reverse complement strand
CTGGCCCAGGTAGCGCTCGCGGATGATCTGGTGCATGAGCGTCAGCGCACTCGACACCACAGTGCCGCCGCTTTCGGTCGCATGGAAGAACTCGTCTTCGGTCACCTCCGCCGCCTGGGTGTGGTGACGGATGAAAATCACGTCGGTCTGCTGGTAGTGGCGCGTCAGGAACAGGTACAGCAGGATGAAGAAGCGCTTGGCCAGATCCTTGCGAGCCTCGTCCATCGACCCGGACACGTCCATCAGGCAGAACATTGCGGCCTTGCTGGTGGGCAGCGGCTCGCGCACGCGGTTGCGGTAGCGCAGGTCGAACGGATCCAGGAAGGGCACTCGCTTCAGGCGCGCCCGCAACGCGACGATGTCCGCTTTCAGCGCCGCGATTTCGGCCGGGGGGGCGTCGCCGAGCTCTTCGAGCTGCTTCAGGTATTCCTCGAGCTTGCGCAATTCGACCCGTGCGTCCCCACCCATCGCGATCCGCCGGCCCAGCGCGACGCGCATCGACCGCACCACATGCAAGCTGGTGGGATTTCCTTGCGAAACGAAACCGGCGCGCCTGGTCTTCCACTCCGGCGCGTCGGCCAGCAGCTGGGTGCGGATCAGCCGCGGCAGCGCCAGGTCGTCGAAGAAGTAGTTCATGAACTCTTCGCGCGTGATGCGGAAGACGAAGTCGTCCTCGCCCGTGCCGTCCTGCGATGCACCACTGCCGCCCGAGCCCGCGCCGCCGCCTTCGGGCCGCGGGATGCGGTCGCCACGGAGATATTCGCGGTTGCCCGGGTGGACAGTCTCGCGCGTGCCGCCGGGCCCATGGCTGAACACCGGCTCCGAGACGTCGCGCTTGGGCAGCGTGATGTCGGTGCCTTCCTCGATGTCGCGGATGCTGCGGTCGCCCACGGCCTTGCGCACGGCCTCGCGAATCTGCTCGCGATAGCGTCGCAGGAACCGGTCCCGGTTGCCGATCGACTTGTTCTTGCCCGACAGGCGCCGGTCGATGACTTGGTGGAGCATGGACCGCTCCGCAGGGGCGTTGGACGACACGGTTGCGCCTTTGATTGTTTCAGCCCCTTCAGGAACTCTTGCGAACGCGCAGGTACCACTCGCACAGCAGGCGCACCTGCCGGTGGGTGTAGCCCTTCTCGACCATCCGGTTGACGAAGTCCTCGTGCTTCTTCTGCTCGTCGGCGCTCGCCTTCGCGTTGAACGAGATCACGGGAAGCAGGTCCTCGGTGTTGGAGAACATCTTCTTCTCGATCACGGTGCGCAGCTTCTCGTAGCTGGTCCAAAGCGGGTTCTTGCCGGCATTGCTGGCACGCGCACGCAGCACGAAATTGACGATCTCGTTGCGGAAGTCCTTGGGATTGGACAGCCCGGCCGGCTTTTCGATCTTCTCAAGCTCAGCGTTGAGCGCCGAGCGGTCGAAGATCTCGCCGGTGTCGGTGTCGCGAAATTCCTGGTCCTGGATCCAGAAGTCCGCGTACGTCACGTAACGGTCGAAGATGTTCTGGCCGTACTCGGAATACGACTCCAGGTAAGCGGTCTGGATCTCCTTGCCGATGAACTCCGCATAACGCGCCGACAGGTGTTCCTTGATGTACGCGAGGTACTTCTGCTCGATCTCGGGCGCGAATTGCTCGCGTTCGATCTGCTGCTCCAGCACATACATCAGGTGCACCGGGTTGGCCGCGATCTCGGTCGAGTCGAAGTTGAACACCTTCGAGATGATCTTGAAGGCGAACCGCGTCGACACGCCGGTCATGCCCTCGTCGACACCCGCGTAATCGCGGTACTCCTGGTAGCTCTTGGCCTTGGGGTCGGTGTCCTTCAGGTTCTCGCCGTCGTAGATCTGCATCTTGCTGAAGATGCTCGAGTTCTCGGGCTCCTTCAGCCGCGTCAGCACGGAGAACTGCGACATCATTTTCAGCGTTCCCGGCGCGCAGATGGCATCCTTCAGCGAGGAATTGCGGATCAGTTTCTCGTAGATCTTGACCTCTTCGGTCACACGCAGGCAGTAGGGCACCTTGACGATGTAGATCCGGTCGAGGAAAGCCTCGTTGTTCCGGTTGCTCTTGAAGGCCTTCCACTCGCTCTCGTTCGAATGCGCCATCACGATGCCGTCGAACGGGATCGCGCCGAAGCCTTCGGTGCCCTTGAAGTTGCCTTCCTGCGTGGCTGTCAGCAGCGGGTGCAGCACCTTGATCGGCGCCTTGAACATTTCCACGAATTCCAGCAGCCCCTGGTTGGCGAGACACAGGCCGCCCGAATAACTGTAGGCGTCCGGATCGTCCTGGGCATAGGTCTCGAGCTTGCGGATGTCGATCTTGCCGACCAGGGAAGAAATGTCCTGGTTGTTCTCGTCGCCGGGCTCGGTCTTGGCGATGGCGCACTGCTTGAGGATCGACGGGAAGCGCTTGACGACGCGAAACTTGCGGATGTCGCCGCCGAATTCCTCCAGGCGCTTCACGGCCCAGGGCGACATGATGCGCTGCAAATAGCGGGGCTCGATGCCGTACTGCTGGAGCAGCAACGGGGCGTCCTCGGCATTGTTGAACAGGCTCAAGGGGGATTCGTTGACCGGCGAGCCCTTGAGCGCATAGAACGGCACCTGCTCCATCAGCAGCTTGAGCCGTTCGGCGATGGACGACTTGCCGCCGCCTACGGGCCCGAGCAGGTACAGGATCTGTTTCTTTTCTTCCAGGCCCTGGGCTGCATGGCGAAAGCACGCGACCACCTGCTCGATGGGGTCTTCGAGCCCATAGAAATCCTTGAATGCGGGATAAATGCGCACCATCTTGTTGCCGAAGATGCGTGACAACCGCTGGTCATGCCGCGTGTCGATCACCTCGGGGTCGCCGATCGCGGCCAGCATGCGTTCGGCGGCCGTGGCATAGGCCAGCGGGTCGCGCTTGCACAAGTCGAGGTATTCCTCCAACGACATTTCTTCTTCGCGCGTCTGCTCGTAACGTGCGAGAAAATTCCGGACTACATCCATGGGATCTCCTTCCAATACGGTGATAGCAGGACTGCAGTGGACGATCCTTGTGTCTCCCACTTTACCGCACGCGCGCCGCTGCAGAACTTCATTCGATGTAGGTAAAAATCTGTGTTGACTGTAGGTGAACGGTAGATAAAAACAAGGGGGCGAAGTTTCTAGGGGAAATCGCTTGTGGACATCGTACGCTTTTGCTCACCATCGCCGTTGCAGGGGCGCAAAAACAAAGCGCGAGTTCGGCCATGCGGCGCTGCCTTCACCCGGGCGCCTCCCCCAACGTGAAGAGGAATGTAGCGCCCTGCTGCGGCGCCGCATCGGCCCAGATGCGCCCGCCGTGGCGAGTTACCACCCGGTGCACGATGGCCAGGCCGATGCCGGTGCCCTCGAACTCGGCTAACGAGTGCATCCGCTGGAACGCATCGAACATCCTGGAAGCGTGAGTCATGTCGAAGCCCGCTCCGTTGTCACGCACGAAAAAAATCGGGCTGCCGTCCGCTCCCGGCATGCTCCCGACCTCGATGCGCGCGCGATCTTTTTTCGCAGTGAACTTCCATGCGTTGCCCACGAGGTTGCCCATTACCTGCGACAGCAGCCGGGAGTCGCCTCGCACCGGCAGGGCCGGCGCGATCTCGACGTCGGCGACGCGATGCGGCCAGCGTTCGCGGCACGAGGCCACGGCCGCGCGGGCCAGTGCGGCCAGGTCCACCGTTTCGCCAAGCAGTTCCGCACGCGACAGGTTGGCCAGCGACAACAGGCCGTCCGTGAGCTCGCCCATCTGACGGACCCCGGCCTGGATCCGGCTGAGGTAATGGCGGGCGGGTTCGGGCAAATCGCCACCGGCCGCCTGTTCCAGCATCTTGCTGAAACCGTCGATCGAACTCAGCGGCGCGCGCAGGTCGTGCGCGATCGAGTAAGAGAATGCCTCGAGCTCCTTGTTGGCTAGCTCCAGCTGGGCCGTGCGCTGTTTCACCCGCTCCTCGAGCTCGGCGTTCAGGCGCAGGACAGTTCCGGTGAGCTGCTCGGCCATCAGCCGCGCATCCTCGGCGGCCCGTTTGCTTTCCGTGATGTCCTGGCAGGCGCCCTGCAGGCGCCGCACCTTCCCCTGCGCATCCCACTCGGCCTCGGCAATGATGCGCACCCAGATCCGGCGCGCCTTGGCTGTTACGACTTGCGCTTCGACGTCGTAGGGCGTGCCGTCATCCAGGCAAGCCTGGATGATCGCGCACATTGCCTGGCGGTACTCCGGTGCGTAAAAAGCGAACAATTCCCCGGACGTAGGTGAGAAACCCTCCCGGACATCGTGGATCGCGCAGACCTCCGGTGACCAGTACACCCGCTCCTGGCCCACTTCCCATGCCCAGGCGCCCAGGCGGCCGATCTGCGCCGCCATGTCCAGCATGGCCTGCGTATCTCGCAGGCGTTGCTCGGCCAGCATGGCCGCCGTGATGTCGCGCGCGGTGCCGCGGTAGCCCTTGAAGCGGCCGTCTTCGCCGAACACGGGCTCGCCGCTGATTGACAGGAAGCACGGCTGCTCGTTGCCCAAGTTGCGCGTGTACTGGAAGTCGTAAAACGGCTGGTGGGCCTCTAGCAGGGCGCGATGCGCTTCCCATGTGCTGTGCAGAGGCTGAACCCCGTCGTGCTCCCACCGGCAGGATCCCACGGAAACCTTCAGGTCGGGGTGCCACTGTCCGACGCGCTTCACGCCCGAAAATGCGGTAAACCTGAACTGCTCGTCCTGCTCCCAGTACCAGTCCGACGACAGCATCGTGAGGCTGCGGAAACGCTGCTCGCTGCGGTGCAGGGCCTGCTCGGCGAGCTTGCGCTCGGTGATGTCCTGCACCTGTGAGATGAAGTGCAGGGGGGACCCGTCCGGATTGCGGACCAGCGTGCAGGTGAGATCGCCCCACACGATGGAGCCGTCGCGGTGCAGGTAGCGCTTTTCATGCCGGCACGTGTCCTGCTTGCCGGCCAGGCACAGGTCGCGCTGCTCCAGATCGTGGGCTACATCCTCCGGGTGCGTCAGATCGTGCATGGACAGGGCCAGCATCTGGGCCGTGCTGTACCCCAGCATCTGGGCGAACGCCTGGTTGACCCGCAGATTGCGCGAATCCGGCGAGATCACCGCCATGCCGATCGCGGCGTTCTCGAACGCGCTGGTGAATTCCTTGGATTGTTTCAAGCTAGCGCGGCAGTAAATGTCTCAAGTTTTAACTTGTAAATCGAGTATCAATTAACGTCAAGGTCGTGACGTAAGTATTCCGCTTGTCCACGAGGGCAAAACTGCTGCGCTGTGAACAATTAGTGGATCTCGGGCTCGCCGCCGGCCGCCTGGAGCTGATCCATCGCCAGGAAGTCGAAGTCGCAGCCGGTGTCGGCCTGCTGGATGTGCTTGAGGTACAGCACCCCATAGCCGCGCGTGAACTTCGGCTGCGGTGGTTGCCACGCGGCTTTCCGGCGAGCAAGCTCTTCAGCGCTCACCAGCATGTCGATACTGCGCGCATCGATGTCGAGTTCGATCAGGTCGCCGTCACGCACCAGCGCCAGCGGCCCGCCGACGTGGGATTCCGGCGTCACGTGCAGAACGCAGGCGCCATAGCTGGTACCACTCATTCGCGCATCGCTGATGCGCACCATGTCGCGCACGCCTTGCTTCAGCAGCTTTTGGGGAATCGGCAATTGCCCCCACTCGGGCATGCCGGGCGCGCCTTGCGGCCCTGCGCTTTGCAGCACGATGACGCTGTCCTTCGTTACGTCCAGCGCCGGGTCGTCGATGCGCGCGGCCATCTCGTTGTAATCCTTGAAAACCACGGCCGGTCCACGGTGCTTGCGCAATTGCGGGTCCATCGCCGCCGGCTTGATCACGGCGCCGCCGGGCGCGAGATTGCCGGTGAGAACGGCCAGCCCATCGCTGGCCACCAGCGGGTTGCTGCGCGGCCGGATCACGTCGTCGTTGAAGACTGTGGCGCCTGCGACGTTGGCGCCCAGCGTCCGCCCATTCACGGTCTGCTGCGAGAAGTCGATCAGGTCGCCCAGTTGCGTCAGGAACGCCCGCAGGCCGCCGGCGTAAAAGAAGTCTTCCATCAGGTACTTGCCGCTGGGCCGCAGGTTGGCGAGCACCGGCGTCTTCCGCGCCAGCGCGTCGAAGCGCCTGATGTCCAGGGCGATGCCGGCGCGCCGCGCCATCGCGATCAGGTGCACGATCGCATTGGTGGATCCGCCCAGCCCCAGGACGGCGGTGACCGCGTTGTCGAAAGATGCGGTGGTGAGGATGTCGGAGGGCTTCAGGTCCTCCCACACCATGTCCACGATTCTCTTGCCCGTCAGCGTGGCCATCTGCGCATGGCGCGAATCGGGCGCGGGAATGGACGCGGCGCCCGGTAGCGTCAAGCCGAGCACTTCGGTCGCGCTGGTCATGGTGCTGGCCGTACCCATCGTCATGCAATGGCCGGGCGAGCGCGCGATCCCGCCCTCCACGTCCTGCCAGTCGTTCTCGGTGATGTTGCCCGCGCGCAGTTCGTCCCAGTATTTCCAGGTGTCCGAGCCCGAGCCCAGGAACTCACCCTTGTAGTCGCCGCGCAGCATCGGGCCGGCCGGCATGAAGATCGCCGGCAGGTTCATCGAGATCGCTCCCATGACGAGCGCCGGCGTGGTCTTGTCGCAGCCGCCCATCAGCACGCAGCCATCGGCCGGGTACGAGCGCAGCAGTTCCTCGCACTCCATCGCCAGCAGGTTGCGGTACAGCATGGTCGTGGGCTTCTGGAACGGCTCGGATAGCGAGATCGCCGGCATCTCGACCGGGAAGCCGCCGGCCTGCCAGATGCCGCGCTTGACCTCTTCCGCGCGCTGCCTGAAATGGGTGTGGCAGGGATTGATGTCGCTCCAGGTGTTGATGATCGCGATCACCGGCTTGCCGGCGTAGTCGCTGCGGTGAAAGCCCATCTGCGAGGTGCGCGAACGGTGGCCGAACGAGCGGACGTCCCGGGCGCCGTACCAGCGGTGGCTTCTCAGTTCTTCCGGGGATTTCTTGCGGGGAGGTGTGGTCACTTGAATGTCCCTCTGCTAGCGCGCTAAATGGTCGAGTTTAGTGTCGGGCATCTGCAGTCTTTCGCAGCCATGGGCGTCGCGCCAAACCTCTTCACATGGCATGCTTGGCAGTCATGAGACGCGTTGCCTGCCTGACCGTAGTGCTGCTGTCCACCATCTCCGCCCTGGCGGCGGACGCAGCGACGCCGCTGCGCATCGGCTCCAAGCGTTTCACCGAGTCCTACATCCTGGCGCAGGTGCTGGCCCAGACCGCCGCGCCGCAACTGCCGCAGCCGCCCGAGGTGAAGCAGGGCCTGGGCAACACGGCCATCGTGTACGAAGCGCTGCGCTCCGGCAACATCGACTTGTATCCGGAATACGCGGGCACGATCGCGCTCGAGATCCTCAAGAGCGACAAGCCCATGGCGCTGGACGCGATGAACCGCGCGCTTGCTCCGTTGGGGCTGGGCGCCGCGATTCCGCTGGGCTTCAACGATGGCTACGCGCTGGCCTTGCGCGGCGCGGATGCCGGCAAGCTTGGCATCCGCACCTTGAGCGACCTGGCGCGTCACCCCGAGTTGCGCCTCGGCCTGTCCAACGAATTCATCGGGCGTGCCGATGGTTGGCCGGGCCTGGCGCAACGCTATGGCTTCAAGCAACGGCCCACGGGTCTGGACCATGGGCTGGCCTATGACGCGATCGCAGCCAAGCAGATCGA
>DATNCB010000360.1:0-5447 GCA_035571715.1 Ramlibacter sp. | reverse complement strand
GTTTGCAGCGCCTGCGCGCACGCAGCCGGGCATGACAGCAGCATCGCCGACGACTTCCACACCATCCACGTCGCGCTCCAATCCGCGCTGACGGACATGCGGGCCATCCTGCGCGGCCTGCGCCTGCCCGAAATCGAGCAGCTTTCGATTGCCGATACAGTGCGCCGCGCGGTGAGGGACCACGAACACAAGACGGGGCTGGCGGTACCGCTTTCCATCGGCAATGTCCCTGACGAGGCGCCGCTGCCGGTACGGATTGCGCTGTTCAGGCTGTTGCAGGAGTCACTTGCCAATGGCTTTCGCCATGGCGGCGCCAGCAACCAGCGGGTGGCTTTGGATGTCGTCGACGAGCAGCTCATCGTCGAGGTCAGTGACGAAGGCAGCGGCTTTGATCCCAAGGCATTGATCGACGGCGGGCACCTGGGGCTGCAAGGAATGCGCGAACGCGTCGAGCTTCTCGGCGGCCGGTTCAACGTCCAGAGTGCCCCTGACCGCGGAACCGTGGTCCGCGCGTCGTTGCCCCTGGCCCAACAGGCGCACGAGTATGGCTGAGAGTATTCGCATCCTGGTAGCGGATGACCATCCGCTGTTTCGCGAAGGTGTGGTGCACTCGCTTGCATCGGAACCAGACCTGGCTGTTGTCGGCCAGGCCGCTTCCGGCGAGGAGGCGCTGCGGATGGCGCGCGACCTTCTTCCCGATGTCGTCCTGCTCGATATCGGCATGCCGGGCTGGGGCGGAATCGTCACGGCCGAAAAGATCACCATCGCCTGTCCCGCGGCACGGATCATGATGCTGACCGTGATGGAGGACGAGGACAAATTGCTGGCGTCGTTCAAGGCCGGTGCGCGCGCTTATGTGCTCAAAGGCGTTTCCGCACACGATCTTGCGCGCGTCGTGCGCTCGGTCGCCCAAGGGGAGGTCTACGTAACCCCTTCGCTGGCCGCGGGTATTCTGGTGACGCTCAGCCGTGGCCATGCGCCGCAGGACCCGCTGGGGGAATTGACGGAACGCGAGTCGGAAATTCTCAATCTGGTGGTACGCGGATTGACCAACCGGGAAATCGGCGATCGCCTGCATCTTTCCGAGAAAACGATCAAGCATTACATCACCAACATCCTCGAAAAGCTGCATGTGCGCAGCCGCGTCGAGGCGGCGATGCTCGCGGTGCGCGGGGCGCGCCGCGATGAGGGCTGACGAGCCTGCGCCGCGCAGGCTCGTCATCGCTCACTTGGCCGGTTGGCTTGCGTACCAGGAAGCAAGGCTTTCTATGATTGCATTGCTGTACGCGCCACTCATCCTGTGCATGGTTGAACTTTCGCGCTTGTCGTCGCGGTACGCTCTCATCGCCATGACAAGGTAGTCCTTGTCCTGGCCGCGCATTTTCGGCGCGGACATCGAAGCCGTACTCTCCGCGTCATGGCAGCGATCGCACTTGGCCGCGAGTTCCTGTGTCGAGCTCGGCACCGCATCGGCCGCCCGCGGTTGCTGCGCCACGTAGAACGCCGCAATATTGTCGATGTCCTTGTCGCTCAGACCGGACACGTATCGCTGCATACCCCAGTTCTGGCGGGTCTTGCGGTACGCCTTCATCGAACTCACCAGGTACTGCGCATCCTGGCCCGCGAGCGTCGGCGTCGCCGCGTCGCTGCTCACGCCCCCCGCGCCGTGACAGCCACCGCACATGGCGGTGAGCGGCTCGCCCGCAGCGGGATCCCCGCGCGACGCGGCTGCGCGTTGCGCCGGCGTTTGCGCCGCGAAGTACAAGGCCAGATTCTCGACTTCGAGCCGGTCCGCGTCGCGCAGTTGCGATCTCATGGAGCCGGTCTTGCGATCGCCCTGGTGGTACTCCTGGATGGCGGCAACGAGATAGTGGGGCTGCTGTCCGGCCAGGCTCGGCGTGCCGGGGGTCTTGGCGTTCCCGTCTTCGCCGTGGCAGCCCGCGCAGGCTGCCGACAGCGCTTTGCCCTGCTCGAACGGCGACGAGTGCTTGATGTCCTGCGCCGTGGGCGTGGCAACGGGCGGCAAGCTGGCGAAATACGCGGCCACATTGCGCAGATCGGCTTCAGTCATCTGCTTGGTCAGGTCTTTCAGCGCCGCATGCCCGCGCTTGCCATCCTTGTATTCCTTCAATGACGCAAACAAGTAGCTCTCCCGCTGCGCCGCAAGGTGGGGAATGGCGGGCGCAACGCCGCCGCCATTGGCACCATGGCAGGCCTTGCATTCACGCTCCGCAATGGCTTTTCCGGCTGCGACGTCGGTGGCGACCGGCTTCGCAGCCGGTTCACCCTTGTCGGTACATGCCGCCAGCGCCAGCAGCGTCAGCACAATACATGGCAGTAGGTTCTTCATGGAATATCTTGAAAGTGAAGTTCGTCTGTAACTTGTATCCAGCGCCGCTCCCGTGCCGGACAGCGGCGCTGGTTGCGAGTGCGCAATCATCCGATCGCGTCGCTGCGCCGCTCGATGACCGCCTTTGGCGTCTTGCCAATCCACATCTGGTACATCGACACCACCCACATGAATCCAAAGGACAGGCCGAGCATGGCGCCGCCGGCCATCGTCAGATAGGCGAACGGATGATAGAGTTTGACCAGATACCAGGAACTGACGTCAATCAGTAACGCGGCAAAGGGCGCGGCCATGGCCACGTACTTGATCCAAAGCGGACGCACGTAAGCATGGCCGAAAATCGTGCCTACGACGAATAGAAACAAGACGATGCCGAACAAGTGGATATGCGAGACGCGAACCAGCGTGAAGATGTCGGTTCCCTTGTCCTGGTCGGTGACCTTCTTGACGTTGTCGTAGCCGCCCAGGCTGATCAGGTGGGGGTTGCTGCCGTCGTGGCAGCTGATGCAGCGCTTGTCGAGCAACGGAGCGACGAACGTGTCGAAGGTCGGGCGGTCGGCACCTTGCTGCGCCCAGGTGATCAGTGCTGTCGCTTCGTCATGGGGCAACATCGACGACATCGGCCCGCGCAACGCCGATTCCAGCTTCGAACCCTTGCCGCTGCCGGTATAGGCGATGACCAGATCCTCGTATGTGAGGCCCGTGCCGCCGTCGCGCCCCGAATAGGTGTGGAACAGGTAAATGAACGCGAACAGGTAGGCCATTCCGATGACGCACAGGACGCACGTGTACAGAATGCGCATGCTGAAGGGCAACTCTGAATAATGATTGTAGAGTCGGTGCAGTTGTGGCTGGCTCATGAGGGACTTCTCGTGCTTTTCGGACTGGACATGCGGGGGCAACCCGAGCGATGGTGTCGACATATCTTGGTTATGGCTTGGTTGGCACAGGGACGTAGACCACGCTGCGCGACTTCTGGCGCGAGTAATGCCCGGCAAGTTCCGCGATTTCGTCGTCGCTCATGCCGTCCAACATCGCGCTCATCGCCGTACTCTTGCGGTCGCCTTTTCGGTAGGCACGCATGACGGGATCCAGGTAATCCGCGCGCTGCGCCGCAATCGCCGGCGTGCGCGGATCGGTACTGTTGCCGTCGACGCCATGACAGCGGTTGCAGCGATCAGCGACTTCCTCCGTTGTCATGGGCTTCTTGACCCTGGGGGGCTGCGGCGTCTGGTCGGCATAGTACGCCGCCAGGTCCTTCATGGCCGTGTCGTCCAGCGATGCCGCCGGCGCCTTCATCGACGCCTCGGTTCTCGCGCCGGTCTTGTATGCCTGCATGGCCCCGGCGAAGTATTGGGCGTCTTGACCGGCCAGGCTTGGCGCCGTACCGGTGCTTACGCCGCCCTCGCCATGACAGCCTGCGCACGCGGTAGCGGCCGTCTTGCCTGCCGCCTTGTTTCCCGTAGCGGGGGTTTTGGCTTTACCGGGTTTCTGCAAAGCATAAAACACGCTGATGCTGTTGATCTCGGCGTCGCTAAGAGCCGATACCAGCGTCTTCATCATGCCGTGTTTGCGCTGTCCGGTCTTGTAGGCGCCGATCGCGGCAACCAGATACTTCGCGTCCAGACCAACGAGGTTCGGCATGCCGGGTGTATCGCTGATCCCGATGTCACCGTGACAGCCCGAACACCCCGCGGCCGCGTCCTTGCCGGCGGCAGCCGGGTCTGCCTTGCTCGCCTTCTTGGCGCTTGCGGGGGCTGGGGGTGCGGGATCCAGGCTCGCGTAGTAGGCGGACACTTTGACCAGCGCATCGTCGCTCAGGAACTTGACCACGTTGTTCATCGGGTTGTCGCCACGACGGCCGGCCTGATAAACGCGCAGTTCAGCATACAAATAGGCAGGGCGCTGGCCCGCGATGTGGGGCGTGCCCTTTGCCAGCGCTATGCCAGTGATCGAATGGCAGCTGGCGCATGAGGCCAGCGCCACGCGTTTGCCCTCCGCGATGTCTTGCGGGGTTGCAAATGCAGCCCGCAAATCATCGCCGGCAGCTGGCTGCGCCGGCGCAGCCGCGGCGCTCAAGTTCGGCAGGAGGGCAATGCTCGCGAGCAACACAACGAGGGCGCGTCTGCCTGCGCCCCACCATCGAACCTTCGAAAAAATGCTACAAGGCATTTGCCCGTCCTTCAAAAAAAACACGCCTCAGCACGCTGGAGGGTACGAAAAATTGCAATCGGGCCAGCACCTGTGACAGGCACTGGTCCCGATGAGTTCTTGTCGAAAAGCGTGAAACGACTACAACGACCGGATCACAACGACAGAATCCATTGCACGACGTTGCTGACCGAGTCGGCGTTCTTGAGCGACTTGTGGGGCACTTTCTCTCCGCCCGCATCGACCATCGGCTTCGTGGTGAGCTGCTTGGTCACACTCTCCGCGCCATCCGCCTTGCCCTTGTATTTCTTGGCCACGTCCTTGAAGGCTGGGCCGATCTTCTTCTTGTCGACGGCATGGCAGGTCAAGCAGCCGCTCTCTTTGATAGCCGCCTGCGCCGCATCGGCGTCCACTGCGGCATTGGCGAGGGATGCCGTCATCAGCCCGCTGGCAACAACGGTCAGGGTCAAAAGCAACTTCATTTTCAGTCTCCTTAAAAATAAAACGACTACTGTAACGCCTGCAGCCATGCAACTGAATGCATCGCTGCCGGCTGGTCACCTCATCCAACGCCAATGATGCGTGGACGGTTGACTTCATTCTATCGAACGGCCGCGGTCAGCCACCCCTGAAAAAACCAATACCAACCAGCGTGAGCAGCGTCAATCCAACGGCGATCAGCGTGAACGCCAGCGCCTTGGACGCCTTCACCTTACCCGCCGACGGCGGATCGACCAGATGCCGTTCCAGCTCGCCGCTGTCAAGCATGCGCTGGTACTGCACGCCATGGTCGGTCTTGAACTCCTCGAGCGACATGGTACCCGTGAACATGACGACTTCGACCGGGAACTTGTCAGGACGGAAATGGTTGTTGAAGAAGTGCACGGTAAACAGGAACACCACCGCGAGGAACGCTTCTTCACCGTGGAAGATCGCTGCCACATTG
>DATNCB010000359.1:0-6124 GCA_035571715.1 Ramlibacter sp. | reverse complement strand
GCTGCGGCGGGTGGTGGCCTCGCGTTCGAGCTGGCGGTTGACGATGCGCCAGTCCAGGTCCAGGAAATGCAGCAGCGGCAGCGTGCCGGCGACGGCTTCGGTCAGCGCGCGCGCCAGTGAAGCCTTGGTGATGGCGCGTCCGCCCAACCCGGCAACGATGGTGTTGCCTTTCATCCCAAGTCCGGACAGCGCCAGCCGCACGTCCGTGGACACGACACCGCCCAGCCCCACGGAGAAACTCTTCTCCAGCACCACGACGCGTTTGGTATGGCGCAGCGCCTCGCGCACCACCGTCAGCGGGAACGGCCGGAACGACTGGATGCCCAGCACGCCGATCTTCATGCCGCCGTTGCGCAGCTCGTCGATCGTGTCCTGCAAGGTGCCCAGTACCGAGCCGAGCGCGACGACGATGGTCTCGGCGTCTTCGCAACGGTAGCCGCGCACCAGCCCGCCCGACTTGCGTCCGAACCGTTCGGCAAATTCCTCCGCGATGTGCGGAATGAGCTCCAGGGCCATCGTCTGCTTGGCGTGGGCCAGATAGCGCACTTCCATGAACGCCTCGGGTCCGACCATGGCGCCGATGGATACCGGCTGCGCCGGGTCGAGCACCTGGCGCGGCTGGTAGCGCGGCAGGAAAGCGTCGACCTCGGCCTGCGTAGGCATGTCAACGCGCTCGTACGCGTGCGTGAGGATGAAGCCGTCCATGCAGACCATCACCGGCATCGACAATTCCTCGCCCAGCTTGAAGGCCTGGATGTGCAGGTCCAGGGCCTCCTGGTTGCTTTCGGCGAACAGCTGGATCCAGCCGCAGTCGCGCTGGCTCATCGAATCGCTGTGGTCGTTCCAGATGTTGATCGGCGCGCCGATCGCCCGGTTGGCCACCGTCATCACGATCGGCAGCCCCAGCCCGGACGCGTTGTAGACAGCTTCGGCCATGAACAGCAGACCCTGGCTGGCCGTGGCGGTATAGGTGCGCGCACCGGCGGCCGAGGAGCCGATCGCCACGCTCATCGCGGCGAATTCGCTCTCGACGTTCAGGAACTCGCAGGGATCGAGCGCGCCGCTTTTCACCAGCTCGCCCAGCCCTTCGACGATGTGCGTCTGCGGCGAGATCGGGTAAGCGCAGATCACCTCCGGGCGGCACAAGGCCACCGCTTCCGCAACCGCCTGCGATCCTTCAATTTGCTTGAGCATGGGCCAACTCCGCCATCTGGTTTTTCACGTATTCGAAAGCCGCAGCGGCGGCGGCGATATTCCCGTCGGCCACCTTGGCGGGGAATTTCTCCCGGATCGCGTGCCTTACCGCTTCCAGCGAGACGAGTCCGGACAGCGCGGCAAACCCGCCCAGCAGCACGGCGTTGGGCATCGGCCGGCCCAGGTACTTCAGCGCGATCTCCGTTGCCGGCACGGTGGTCAAGCGCTCGCGCTGGAACCGCGCCGCGATCTCGCCGAGTCCCAGCTCCTCGAAGCTGTGCCGGCTGTTGATCAGGACGTAGCCTTGCGGTCGCAAGCCCTGGAACACGTCCACCTGCTGCAGCAGCGTCGGGTCTTGAACGATAAGGACGTCGGGCTGCAAGATCGGCTCGCGCAACCGGATGGCGCGGTCGTCGATCCGGCAGAACGCCACCACCGGCGCACCGGTGCGCTCCGAGCCGAAGCTGGGGAACGCCTGCGCGTGCCGACCCTGCTCGAAGGCAGCCACCGACAGCATTTCCGCCGCCGTGACCACGCCCTGGCCGCCTCTTCCATGAATTCGAATTTCCAACATATGAAATCGCCTACCACATTGTGTAGGTTTGATTCTTATGGTTTAACCGCCAATACCCGTTGATCTGGGTCAATCGGAGCTGTCGCCGACGCGACTGGAGGCGCAGTACGGCTGACAGGAGGCTGTCGGCACAGCTCGGCAATTTGGCCTACCTTGAAGTACCTATCCGCGTGAGGCATTCGCCCTAGCACCGTCGGGCACAAGTTCCTAACGGCAACATCCCCTTTTTCCTACGGCGGCAAGTCGGCCAGCGCGCCTCATCAATACACGCCTTCCAGCAGTTGCCGGAGGCGGTTTGAAGAGGTTCCAGATGGTTACGGGCACCAACGACAGTGGACTTTTTACGGGCTTGCTGGCGCAGCCTTCCACCCCCGCGTTGGCCGCTTCATTTACTTGCTGCTGCCCTGGTTGCATTGCGTTGGCGGCCGCGGCTCAGGGCGGCAACACTCCAGGCAACTACGCCACCACGCCAACCGACAATTCCTACCACTTCGTCGCGCAGGCGCAAGCGCCGCTGCAAGCTTCCGGCGGCGACGTTGCCACGCTGATCGCGGGCAGCAAGTGGACCAGCCTGGATGCCGCGAGCGGCAAGACCGTCATCACCTATTCATTCGCAAGTCCGCAGACCTCGACCTATTCTGCGGCCAGCGCCGACTTCCAGGCGAGCCTCAGCCAGTTCTCCGGGGCCGACCAGCAGCTCACGCGCCAGGTCCTGGCGCGCATCGAAGCCGTAGCAAACGTGCAGTTCGTCGAAGTGGCGGACAACGCCACTGAAGTCGGCGTGTTGCGCTACGGCTATTCGCAGCAGCCCAACGCGATGAACTTTGCCGGTTACGCGTTTTTTCCGTCCAGCACGGCGATCGGCGGTGACATCTGGATCGGCGCGGCGCAGGCCAGCCCGCAATGGGATTTCTATCGGGCCGACCTGGTCCTGCATGAAACGCTGCATGCGCTGGGCCTCAAGCACCCGTTCGATGCGGGCGCGGTACTGTCCACGGGCCAGGACATCATCCCCAACACCGTGATGAGCTATTCGCCGGTGGCGGGCGGCACATCGGGTTACATGTCCGACTATCCGGTCGAGCCTATGGCTCTCGATATCGCCGCGCTCCAGTACCTGTATGGCGCCTCCGCGCTCAACTCGGGCGACACCGTGTACGACCTGGCCAGCGCGTCATACCAGAACGGTTTTCACGCCGTGTGGGACGCCGGCGGCAACAACACATTCGACGCGAGCCGGATCGCACACGGCGTAGCGCTGGACCTGAACGAGGGCGGGCGAAGCGACATAGGCGCCAAGGTGACCGCCAGCGCGCTGGTCAACGGCGTCAGCGTGGACACTGCATACACGCAGACCTTGTCGGTCACCGCGGGCACCGTCATCCAGAACGCCGTTGGCACCGCCTACGACGATGTCTTGATCGGCAACGGCGCGAGCAACTGGCTGTACGGCGGCGCTGGCAACGACACGCTCGAGGGCCGCGCCGGCAACGATTTTCTGGTCGGCGGCGCTGGCAACAACGCACTCAACGGCGGCGCCGGCGTGGACACGGCCATCTATGCGGCGGGCCGCGCCGCTTACAGCATCCAGCACGCAGCCGGCAGCGTCACGGTGTCCGGCGCCGCGGGCACCGATTCCCTCTCCGGCATCGAACGCGTGTGGTTCAGCGACGGACGGCTGGCCCTGGACCTGGACGGCAACGCGGGCCAGGTGGCCAAGATCCTGGGCGCGGTGTTCGGTCCGGCGTCGGTGCACGATCAGACTTACGTCGCGATCGGCCTGAACCTGTTGGATGGCGGCATGAGCTACCAGGAGCTGATCCAATTGGCGATCAACTTTCGTCTCGGTGCCGACGCCAGCAATGCGCAACTGGTCGATCTGCTGCACACCAACGTTGCCGGCTGGCCCCCCTCAGCCGCCGAGCGCGCCGATTACGTCGCTCAGTTGGACAGCGGCGTATACAACCATGAATCTTTGACCGAACTCGTCGCCGACAGCGCGCTGAACCAGGCGCACATCGACCTGGTGGGGCTGGCGGCCACCGGACTCGAATACGCCTGAGGGAACGCCTGGCGCTAATATGCCCGCATGAGCGGCGCAGTCCCTGTCAGTCGAGCACTCGAGCCAGCGCGGGGGTCGTCCCGATGACCGAGGTTGACTCGGCCCCGCGCCGCAAGCGTTCTGCGCTCGAGGTGCTGCAAGAACTGCGGCAGCCGAAGGTTGCCGTGATGCTGGCGCTGGGTTTCTCCTCCGGCCTGCCATTCCTGCTCACTGCCAACACCTTCGGCTATTGGCTGAGGGACGAGGGCACGAGCCTGATTGCCATCGGGTTCATCTCCTGGGTCGGGTTTGCCTACGCCTTCAAGGTGTACTGGTCGCCGCTGGTGGACCGCATCGACGTGCCGCTGCTGGGCCGCCTCGGCCGCCGTCGTGGCTGGATGCTGCTGTGCCAGATTCTTGTCGCTATCGGGCTTGCGGGCATGGCCACGGTCGGGATGGCGGGCGGGCTCGCGGTCATCGGTGCTTTCGCGTTGTTGACGGCCTTCGCCTCGGCCACGCAGGACATTGCGATCGACGCCTGGCGTATCGAGGCGGCGTCCGACGCCGACGAGGTGGGACTGATGACCTCGGCGGCGCAGGTCGGTTACCGCATGGCCCTGCTCGTCACCGACGCCTTGATCATTGCGGCGGCCGCCCGCGTCGGCTGGCCGATCTCGTATGTCGGCATGGCGGTGCTGATGGTGCTGGGCATCATCGCGACCTTGTTTGCCGCCGAGCCGGCCCGCGCCGACGCGGTCCTGCAGCAAAAGCCTCCGCTGTGGACTTTGCGCGGCCTCGCTGACGCGGTCATCGGCCCGTTCGTCGACTTCTTCGCCAAGCACAAGGCCGCGGGGCTCGTCATGCTGCTGATGGTGGCGCTCTATCGCCTGCCGGACTTCGTGATGGGTCCGATGTACAACCCTTTCTACCACGACCTCGGGCTGTCCAAGGACACGGTCGCCTGGGTGCGCGGCTCCTTCGGCCTGGTCGCCACCTTCGTTGGCATCGCCGCAAGCGGGCTCAGCGCCGTGCGGTTGGGCTTGATGCCTACGCTCATCGCCGGCCTCGTGTTCGAAGGCTTCGGCACGGCGGCATTCGCCCTGCTCAGCGTCCACCCCGACACGCCGATATTCGCCGCGGTGATGACGCTCGACGCCTTCGCCCAGGCCTTCGCCGGCGTCGCCCTGGTGACCTACATGTCGAGCCTGACGAGCCTGGGCTACACCGCCACCCAGTACGCGATGCTGTCCTCGACGTACGCCGTGCTCGGCAAATTCACCAAGGGCTTCTCCGGAGTTGCGGTCGACGCGCTCACGCCAACCCAAGGACTCCTCGGCGCCTACGCCACGGCCTTCGTGGCCACCGGCCTCACGGCCATCCCGCCCCTGCTGCTGCTGCTGCTGCTTTGGCGCATGCAGCGAATCGGGCGCAAGGAACCGGCGACGGCGTAGACAGCGCGCCCGAACACCGCGGCCAAACGCTTGCGGGGCCGCAATGCACGTCCTTTTACCTAACTTTACCGGGGCTACAAGTGGCCGTGATGGGCGCCGCCCAATATCGGCCCTTGTAGCGTGCGGGTCTCGTGGGAACCGTCGCTGACCGAGGCGCTATTACCGTCCCCGCAACTGACCTGGAGAAAAACGATGACGACTCCTTCCGATGATTCCCTGCTGTCCGGCAAGACCCGCCGCCGGTGGTTTGCCGGTTTGGCCGCCCTGGGTGGTCTCGGATTGCTGGGCGCCCAGGCTCAGGCCCAAGGATGGGGCCGGCGGCACCCTCTGGATCCGGAAGAAATGGCACACCGGCTGGACTGGCGTATCGGCCGCCTGATCAAGGATGTGGGCGGCACCACCGACCAGAAGAATCGGCTGGTGGCGATCTGGACCGCGGCGCAGGCCGACCTTCAGCCGCTGCGCGACCAGCTGCGCCAAGCCCGCCGCGCCGGCCTGCAGCTGCTGGCCGCGCCCGTGATCGACCGGCGCGCCCTGGAGCAGCAGCGCGTCACTCAAATGCAGCTGGCCGACGCCCGGAGCAAGCGCATGGTGCAGGCCATGGCCGACGCGGCCGAGGTGCTGACACCGGAGCAGCGCCTGAAAGTGGCCGAGCGCATGAAGCGGCGCATGGAACACCGCCTGCAAGGCTGACCCCGCGCGGGGCGCAACCCCTGCGCGCGCGGGAAGTCATTACTATCCGCACATGCAGCAACTCCTGATGATCGAAGACGATGCCCGGCTGGCGCAGATGGTGGGCGAGTATCTGGAACGTTCCGGCTTCGGCGTAACGCACGCCATCGACGCCAAGGCCGGACTGGCCCT
>DATNCB010000358.1:0-7727 GCA_035571715.1 Ramlibacter sp. | reverse complement strand
TCCAGGGTCTTTTCGTCCCAGGTGAGTTTTGATTTCTTCATCGCCGGCGAGTAGCTGAAGCCCGGCACGCTTCCAGCGCGCCGGCCCAATAAGCCGCAATGCCGCGGCCCGACGCGGTCGTTCGCCAGCGCGTGGCAGGCGATACAGCGCACATAGACCTCCTCGCCGTGGGCCGGATCCGGCGCCGCGTGGCACATCGCCGCGGCCAGCGCCAGCCCTGCGCCGATCGCCGCGGCAACGGCCTTCATGCCATGAAAGCGGACGGGACCGGCGCCTCGCCCAGGGCGTTGCGCAGGACCGCCCAGTGCATGGCTTCGTCCCCGAGGATGCTGGCGGCGGCCTTGGCCAGGTCGCGGTTGCCGAACAGCGGCACGGCACCGAGATAGGCGCTCACCGCCCCCTGCTCCAGCTTGGCCGCGAACTTCAGTACATCGGCCTGCGACTTCAGCTGGTCGACCGGGAAGTTGTACTTGGCCTTGGCAGCCACCGGCTTGCCGCCGAGCTTCATCACGGTCTTGGACAGCACGTCGGCATGTTCCTTGTGGTGGCCCTGGAAGGTCACGGCCAGATCGAGCACGGGCTTTTCCAGCAGCTTGCTTTCAGCGCCGAGCTGATAGGCCGCGATGGCTTCGAGTTCGGCGCCCAGCGCCGTGTTCAGGATCTGGATGTCGCCGGCTGCGCCACCCTTGGTCTTGGCGGCAAGCGCGTCGTTGCCGGCCAGGAGGGCCACGGCGGCGCCGGACAACACAAGGCCCGACTGGCCCAGAAACAGGCGGCGTGCGGCGATGGGAGTGGGCATGGCGAGGAAGGACATAAGTTTCTCCAGGTAGTTTTAGGAATGCGGCGGGGCATTCCCGTCGCGGGTGATGATGGCCAGCACGCCGGCAACGATGCGGTCGCAGCGCGCTCCGTCGAACGAGAAAGCGTCTTCGAGCGCGAAATCCATATCGCGCGACAGGCTTTCGCGCAGCTGCGTGCGAGCTCGGAAGAAGCGGGTGCGAACCGTCGTTTCGGGGATGTCCAGGGCGGCGGAGACTTCTTCCACCGACATTTCTTCCACGGCGCGCAGCATGAAGACGGTGCGAAACAGCTCCGGCAACTCGTCGATGCGCGATTCCATCAGGCGGCGCATTTCCGCGCGGCTGGCGGCAAGTTCCGGCTGTTCGTCGTGATCGGCTTCCATGCTGGCCTCCAGTTGTTCTGCGCCGATGGCGGCGCCGGTGTCGAACATGACGACGTTGGATGCGCGGCGGCGAACTCGTTTCAGGGCCTCGTTCAGGACGATGCGCACCAGCCAGGTGGACAGCTTGGCGTCTTCGCGGAAGCCGCCCAGGGCACGCCAGGCGCTCAGGTACGTGTCCTGGACCGCATCCTCGGCGTCGGCGTCGCTCTTGAGGATGCTGCGGGCGGTTCGGAACAGCAGCCGGTTATGGCGTCGCATGATCGCCTCGAACGCCGGGGCATTGCCCGTGGCGGCCAGGGCGGCCAGTTCCACGTCCGGCGTTTTGTCGGACACCAGGGAGGCGGCGGATAGTGGGTTGGTGTTTGGCATATCGTTTCTCCGGGCATTGGATGCAGCCCGAATCCGCCGCGTTCCCGGCCGGTCAGACTGAGACTGTGAAGTTGGGGTCGAAGGCGGCGTTTTCGTTGACGCCGTTCCGCGAATAGCCCCTGGGGTTGCAGACTACCCGCGTTCCCTTCAGGACATAGTCGAAGCTGTCGTGGGTGTGGCCGTGGATCCACAGTTGCGCGCGGGCCCCATCCAGCAGGTATTGCGCATCGGACACGAAGCAGGCATTGACCAGCGAGCCTTCGAAGCGCGGATGGATGCTGGAGCGCGACGGCGCGTGATGGGTGATGACCACCGTGGGACCGTCGTGCGGCTTGGCCAGTTCAGCTGCCAGCCAGCTGGCGTGGCGCTGAAACAGCGACGCCGCATCGGCCGGCGTGAACAAGGCCTGCGATGCTTCGTCGATCCGGATGCGGGTGAAGTCGCGCATGAAGCGCAACGCCTCCTGCATCGCCGCCGCGCGCCCCTGCCCTTCGCCGAAAAGCCGGAAGTCGGTCCATAGCGTGGACCCGACGAACCGGACATGACCGATGAGCTTCGTCGAGTCGTCCAGGAAGTGGATGCGAGTGCCTTCGCATAGGCGTTTCAATTGCGCTGCCGAACCCTCGATAGTGCCGCCGTAGTACTCGTGGTTGCCCGGCACATACAGCACCGGCTTGCCCAGGCGCGACGCCCACGCCACCGCCTCGGGCGGCCGTGCGATGTCGCCGGCCAGGATCACGACGTCCGCATCGTTGACCGGTGGGGCCAGTTCGCCCTGGCTCAGGTGAAGGTCCGAAAGGATATTGAGTTTCATCGACGGCAACAGGGGCTCGCTGGTGTGTATATCATCACATGAGATATAGAAACCTCATCAACGAGACATCAACCCAAGTGGGCCGCGCGACATGACATCGTCTTCATCCTTTCAGCTCGACGGGGGAAGCCTGAGCCTGCATCGGGCCATCGTCGAACAAGCGCAGGATGCCGTCATCTTCGCCGACCGCGGGGGGATCATCCAGCTGTGGAACCGCGGCGCCGAGATCATCTTCGGCTATGCCGCCGCCGAGGCCATCGGCCAAAGCCTGGACATCATCGTGCCGGAACGATTCAGGCAGGCACACAACGACGGCTTCATGCGCGCTCTGGGCACGGGGAGGTTGCGCAACGACGGCCGCGTCCTGACGACGCGGGCCCAGAACAAGTTCGGCAGCCGGCTCTACGTGGACCTGAGCTTCGGGCTGCTGAAGGACGAAGCGGGCACGGTGATCGGCGCGTTCGCGATCGGCCGGGATGCCACCGCGCGGCACCTGGAACAGGTTGCCCGCCGGGTCGGCGCCGAAGCCCAGGCGGCCTGAAGTGCTTCTCATGGCCAGCGGCGATCTCCCCAATGCGCGCGGCCCTGCGGCCAAGGATGAGGGCCCGCTGGAAATGTTGTCGCACCTGCACGCGCGGACGCTGCAGCACTGCGAGGCGTTGCGGCAGCTGGTGCTTCACCTGGACGAACGCGGGTGCGACGAGCAGTCACGCCGGGCCGCGGCAAGCGTAATGCGCCATTTCGATATTTGCGCATCGCAGTACTGCAGCGACGAAGAGGAAGACCTGTTTCCGGCACTGCTGGAGTCGATGGCCGGATCGGATGCGGTCTGCCTGCGCGATCTCACTTCCGCCATGGCGCAGCAACACCGCACGCTGGAGATGATGTGGCAGCGGCTGCGCAAGCCGCTGGCAGCGGTAGCGGCCGGAAAAGACGCAGCTCCCGACAACAGCAGTGTCGACGTCTTCGTAGCGCTTTATCAAAGCCACATCGAGCATGAGCAGATCGAGCTGCTGCCGATGGCGGCGCGCCTGCTGACCGACGACGCGCTGGAGCAGGTCGGCCAGTCCATGCGCAAGCGCCACAGCGTGACTTCTCTGTCATTGCGGGCCGCTTCGACAAGCTCAGGACAGGCTTGACCCGCCGGCGCGCTTGGCCAGCTGCGGCAACAGCACGCGGAATTCGCTGCCGCGGCCGGGCCCGTCGCTGTGCGCCGTCACCGTGCCGCCATGCAGCTCCACGATGCCCTTGACCAGCGCGAGCCCGATGCCCAAGCCACCTTCGCTTCGGTCAGGCGTTCTCTGCGCCTGCGCAAAAAGCTCGAATGCAGTTTCGACCAGTTCGGGCGGCATACCGATGCCGTTGTCCCCCACGCAGATCACCACATAGTCTTCCTCGGCGCTCACCTTCAAGACGATCTTGCCGCCCGTGGGCGTGTACTTGGCAGCATTGTTCAACAGGTTCGCCACTACCTGGACCAGGCGTTGGTGGTCGCCCCATACCCGCGGGGATCCGGCAGCGAGCTCAACTTCAAGATGGTGGGCGTGAGACTTGATCAACGGCTCCGCCTGTTCCACCGCCTCGGGCACGATCTCGTTGATATCCAGGTCGCTCGGATGCAGGTCCACCACGCCGCTGGTGATCCGTGCTATGTCAAGCAGCTCGTTGACCAGGCCCGTCATGTGGCCGACCTGGCGCGAGATGATCTCCCCCGCGCGCTGCACATCCGCCGGGCGCAGACCCGGCAGGGAGAGCACCCCGGCGGCCGACGCGATCGGTGCGATCGGATTGCGTAGCTCGTGCGCGAGCTTTGCCACGAACTCGTCCTTGCGCCTGTCCGCGACCTTCAGCTTTTCTTCGGCTTTCTTACGCTGCTCGATATCGCGGTAGAAGATCGCCATCCCGCCGCCCAGGGCCGGATATGCGCGCACCTCGATCCAGGAAGGCCGGCCATCGGGCAAGGTGAGTTTGTATTCAAGCGAGCCGGCCTGCCCGGTTGTCTTCACCTGGCGATACAGGCCCCCCAACGCAGTGGCCGCTGCCTTGGGCCAGATTTCGCTGGCCTTGCGCCCGATCGTCTGCGCGCGGCTGAGCCGGCCGATGCGCAGACCCTCGGCATTCATCTGCAGCAGCGTGCAATCCGGACCCAGCACGGCGAAACCCTCGCCCATGCTGTCCAGGATATAGCGGTTGCGGTCCCGTTCCGCCCGCAATGCGGCCTGGGCCTGCGCGGCTTCCACGGCTGACCAGGTCCGCTCGGCCGTGTCCCGGGCCCGCTGCAGATCGGACTCCGTCCAGTGAAAAGGATCTTGACGATGCAGGATCAGCACGATGTCCAGACGGCCTGACTTCACGAGCGGCACCGTGATGAAAGAGCGCACGCCCACGCTGGCGTAGGCGCCGGCATGCGGCGCGGTCCTGGCATCCTGCGCGATGTCGTCCACGGCCACCGCAGTGCCCAACCTCAACGCCGCGATGATTTCCGGCCCGAAATCGTCCACCCTGCTGACGCGGCCGGCTACGCTGGGCACGCCCTCGCGGGTCCAGTCGCGCCGGACCTCGAAGCGTCCCTTCGCTTCATCGACTTCCGCATAAAGGACGCGGCATACGCCCAGGTGCCGTCCCAAGAAATTGCTGGCCGCCGCAATGATCGCGTCGGGATCCGTGAGGGGCCGCAGCAGGTCCGCGAGTTCGAGCTGGAACGCCTGGCGCGCGGCGTTCGTGTGCAATTCGCTCTCTGCCAGCCGCCTGCGCTCGTTCGCTTTCGCGCGTGCGATCGCGGCCCAGATCCGCTCCGCCATCTCCCGGGCCAGTGCGATTTCATGCTCGCTCCAGCCGTGCGGCTGGTTCCGATGCAAATGCAGCACCGCGCACAATTCGCCGCTCCTGGTCAACGGCACTGCCAGCATCGAACGCGGGCTGCGCGGCGCACCCGGCGACGATGCGGAAGAGGTTTCGGGCGGGGCCGAATCGTCCACGGTGATGATCTGCCCGATCCGCAGCTGCGCCATCCAATCGCCGACAACCATGCCTTCGCCGGCGGGCAAAGGCGATGCGCCATTCGACCAATCCGTCCTGGCGGTGAACGTTTGCCGCGCGTCGTCGACTTCGAGATATCCCACCCGGGCCAGGCCCAGATGCTCCCCGAGCATGCGGCTGGCGTCCGCAGCGATCCGGTCGGGGTCCGAGAGACTGCCCAAATGCTCCGCCACATGCAGCTGAAACGCATGATGCCGTTCCATCAGCACTTGCTCGGTCGATTCGTTGCCGATGCACACCACCCCCGCTATGTGGCCTTCGTCGTCGCGGACCGGCGTACATGAAAAATCGAACCAACGCCGCGCCGGACGTCCGTATCGAATCACATCTATCGAAAAATTCCCGAAAGAGCCCGGCTCGCCGCCGAAGGCCTGCATGACGCTCGGCTCCATGGCGGCCCAGACCCCGGCCCAGGCATCCTGCATGGGCGCACCAAACGCGCCGGGGTGCTGTTGTTCCGCGATGGACAGGTAGGCGTCGTTGTAAAGCAGCCTGAGATCGGGGCCCCACGCCAGGCACATGGGGAACGCGGAGTCCAGCATCAGGCTGACGATGGCGCGCAGGGATTTCGGCCAGGACGCCGGCGAGCCGAACCAGGAGGCGTCCCAGTCGAACTCGCGCATCCAGGCATGCATCCGGGTTTTGCCCGGGAACATTTCCCTGAACCTATCCCTATCCAGTGCCATGCTGCCGCACCATTTGATGTAGGTACTCAACAGCTTACTCAACCTGAAATCTTATTATTGACCCCCGTCAAACTTGCGTTATCCGGCTGAACCTGAATCGTGCTCAAGGTATCAACGCGTATCAGCTCAACCGTGGCTTAGGGCCATTGGACCTACATCTTCGCCTGCGCGGCCTTCCGGTCCGCCACCACTTTCTGCGCCGTCGCCCGCTCGCCGAGCAGCTTCGTATAGGCCTTGTGGTCGATACCCTCGGCCGCCAACAAATCTTCGCCGAAGATCAATTTGGTTGCCAACGCAATCAGCGGCAGGTGGTTGAATGCCGAGCAGTCGGCCTGGGTGAAGCTGTCGCCCGCCACATAGGGCGCGAACTTGGCCAACCGCTTGAAGGCGGCAATGTTGGATTCGAGCTGCTTGCGGATGCGCGCTGCGTTGCCTTCGCTCAAGGGCGCGGCGCCGAAAAAGGCGGGCCCGTACAACTGGCGCGCCACGATCTCCAGATGCCAGTCGATGAAAGTGGTGAGTTCGCGCACCTTGGCCGCGGCAAATGCATCGGCTGGCAACAGAGGCGGCTGGGGCCAGCTAGCCTCGATCCACTCCAGCAGCGGCTGGCTTTCGCATAGCGCGCCCTGCGGCGCCGTGATGAAGGGAATCTTGCCCAGCGGCGACGCGCTCAGGATCGCTTCGTCCGTGCTGTGTGTCGCGGCGAGTTTTTCAGTGAAGGGCACGCCCTTTTCGAGCAGCGCGAGCTTGACCTTGTTGTAGTAGTTCGAAATCGGCGAGCCGTGAAGCGTGATCATTGTGTGTTCTCCGAGAGAGAGTAGGACACCCGGCCGGCTGTTCATTTCCCCCGCTGCCATCCCGCGAACTTCGGATAGTGCCGCAGCACCACCGGCCCATCGAAATCCCATGCGATGCACTTGCCGACGTGGTACGGCGGCTTGTCGCTATCGGGCTCCGGGATGCCGGCCTGGCGGCGCAGCCGGTGCTGGTACGAGGGAATGGTCTGGTAAGCCGCGGTGGCCATGTTGAAAAGCAGCTCGCGCAGATGCGTGCAGCCCCTGACCCCGCCCAGTGCCTTCTCGATGGCCTGGCGCCAGCCGGGGCCCATCGTGACGCCCACCATCCGCTGCATCGGCTCCTTGCCCTGCTGGCATTCATCGAACGGCGTGTGGTCCGACGAGCTGGCGATTTCGCGGATCGTCATGGTGTCGTCGACCGTGACCCGGATCGACATCCCATGGATCGGTGCGCCCGGCGGCATGGTGCCGCGTTCGGAGCGCTCCAGCGCATAGCTTTTGGTGTCGGTCATCTCGGCCTCGATATCCCACAGCCCGTCCTCGCGGCGGTAGCCGCGGTAGACGACGTTGCGGGTGTGCAGGTGGGACCGCGGTTGGGGCGCTGGCAGAGGCATTGGCTTTGGGGCTCAGGAGTCGGAGAGAAAGTCGATTCGCGGCCCCACCGGCACCACCCCGCTCGGGTTGACCCAGCGCTGGCTGTGGTAGTAGTGGCGCTTGATCTGGGACAGGTCCACCGTTTCGGCGATGCCGTCGCTGCGGTACATGTCGCGCACCCAGCGCCACAGATGCGGGTAGTCGCTCAGGTGGCGCAGGTTGCACTTGAAATGGCTGTAGTAGAC
>DATNCB010000357.1:0-3423 GCA_035571715.1 Ramlibacter sp. | reverse complement strand
TTGTGATACAGCGCCGCGGGCGTCTGCTGGGCTGCTGCCGCGCTACGGTCACCCGCATGCGCTGGCGCGGCGAGCCAGCTCGAGCACAACAACAGGAGGGCACCCAGCCAGGGCCGGCTCAAAAGCGGCGATCGTGAACCTCTGAACATCTGGACTCCAACGGACAAGCGCTTCCTTCTGCAACTTCGGTGCCATGTAGGCTGATTCATGGCATGGCCCTTGCGTTTGAAGACTTCACGCTGGCCAAAGTGGCTGGCGCCGAGCCGGAGCAGCGGTAACAAATGAAGGCCAGATTCTCGAAAGCGCAATTCGCCTGTGCAGCAATGGGAATGGCGGCGATGCTGTTCGCCGCCGGCTGTGCGCAGGCGCCGCAGGCGCCGGCCGGCAAGCCCTTTGAAGCGCCCGTTTTCCCGCCGCCTCCCGAAACCGCGCGGATCATCTGGGAGCGCACGATTCACAGCAGCGCCGACGTGGTTGCCGACGACAAGGACGGCTCCTTGCGCCGCCTGGTCACAGGTGAGGTGCGCACCGGGGAAGGCCTGGCAAAACCGTATGGTGTGGCGGTGCGCAACGGCCGCGTCTATGTTGGCGACACGGTCGGCCGCTATGTCGCGCTGTTCGACCTCAATGCGAAGCGCTACACCCGCATCGGCCTGGACGATCCGGGGTCGCTGCGCATGCCCTTCGGCATGGACATCGATCCGCAAGGCAACCTGTACGTGCTCGACGGCACGCTCAAGCGGGTCCACGTCTATGACGCCGACGGCAAGTTTTTGCGCATGTTGGGCCAGAACCTCAAATGGAGCAGGCCGGTCGGCCTGGCGCTCGACGCGGCGCGCCGGCGGCTGTACATCGTCGATGCGGGCGGTGTCGACAGCGAGGACCACCGGGTGCGCGCTCTCGATCTGGACAGCGGCAAGGTGCTGTTCGAGATCGGCAAACGCGGCGAAGGCCCGGGCGAGTTCAATCTCCCGCGCGACGCCGTCGTCGGTGCCGACGGCCTGCTGTACGTGGTGGACGGCGGCAATTTCCGGGTGCAGGTCTTCGACGCCGACGGCAAGTTCGTCAAGACCTTCGGGACCATCGGCCGCCAGAGCGGGCAGTTCTCACGGCCGAAGGAGATCGCTGCCGACACGCAGGGCAACATCTACGTGGTCGACACCGCCTTCGGAAATTTCCAGATCTTCAATCCGGACGGGGCGCTGCTGCTGGACGTCGGTTCGCGCAGCAACAGCGACGCGCCGGCGAAGTTCATGCTGCCCTCGGGCATCGCCGTGGACCTGGACGGCCGCGTCTACATGGTCGACCAGTTCTTCCGCAAGGTGGAGGTGTTCCGTCCGGCGCAATTGCCTGCCACCGTCGCCTATGGCCAGCCGCCCGCCGCGGCGCAGCAGCGTCCCGCCGCCGCCGTCAGCGCCGCCCAGCGCCAGGGCGCGGCCGCTTCCGCCGCATCGGCCCCGCGCTAGCAAGGCTGGCCGGTTACCTGCTTCGGGAATGCCGGTGGTGCGGATTCCTGAATCCGGGAAGGATTCTTTGATGCAGATCAATCGCAGGGGCTGGTTGGGGCATGCAAAGACCCTGCGCAGCGCTGGCACATAACGTGCGTTGAAAGTATTCGGGTGCGGGGTCCGCCGGAACGGTTCTTTTAACTTCGAGGAGACAAAGCATGGGCTGGGGACAATGGGTTGATCGGGGCCGCGCGGTCCGCAGGGGCTTGACCTGCGCGCTCGCCGTCCTCGCGGTGGCGTTGGTCGGTGTGGCGACGAGCCTGCCGGCCAGTGCGCAGATTGCCAATTCGAAACACAACCTTGGCAGCACCGGGACCGGCGTGAACAAGTTCAGCGGCACGGCCGAGATCTGCGTGTTCTGCCACACGCCGCACGGGGCCGATACCAGTGCAGCGGTGCCGCTGTGGAACCGCACGCTGCCGGCGCCCGCCTCCTTTACCACCTACGACAGCCTCGGCACGTCGACGCTGGACGGCAAGGTCGCTCCGGTCGGTTCGGTGTCGATCGCCTGCCTGTCCTGCCATGACGGCGTGACATCGATGAGCGCCGTGATCAACGCGCCCGGGTCGGGCACCGTGGGCGACGCGGCTTGGCAGGCCGGTGCCTGGACCGGCGCCAACCAGACCGCCGGAAAAATCAGCGCGGGGCTGATCACCAACATCGGCACCGACCTGCGCAACGACCACCCGATCGGCATCCAGTACGGCGGCGGCGGCATCACGCAGTCCGCGCCGACGGCGGCCACCCGCGACGTCGACTTCAAGCCGCCGGCGAGTCAACTGATCGGAACGACCCGCGTGTGGTGGGTCGACACCGAAGCCTCGCCGAACAACTCGCGCCAGAAGACCGACATGATGCTGTACACGCGCGCGGCGTCCGCCGGTTACGC
The DNA here is from genome assembly GCA_035571715.1 of Ramlibacter sp. Lineage (GTDB taxonomy): Bacteria > Pseudomonadota > Gammaproteobacteria > Burkholderiales > Burkholderiaceae_C > Ramlibacter. The sequence goes on along the minus strand of DATNCB010000357.1, from coordinate 1,026 downwards.
CGGCCAGACCGAACCCGAGCCCTTCGTCGAATGCGCCAGCTGCCATGACCCGCACAACTCGACCAACTCCACCTTCCTGCGTATCTCCAACGCGGGCAGCGCGGTGTGCCTGTCCTGTCACGTGAAATAAATGCCCTGCGAGCCGGCCGACCAGGCCGGCTCGCGCAAGACGTCAGTTCCCGGGGCACTCGTGCCCCGTTTTTTTCTAACAAGGCAAGAGGTACCGCCGTGGCTGAAGATCAACGCTCTGACGATCGCCTGATGGTTGGTGGCCGCAGACCCTGGCTCGGTTTACTGCTTGCGGCGGCCTGCACCGCGGTGTTCGCCGCGGAGGCAGGCGCGGCCAATCCGGCGCCGGCAGCGGCGGTGCCGGCGGCCTCGGCACCCTTCGCGAAGGTCGGAGACGCGGTCATCTCGCACCAGGACTTCGACACCGCCTTTGCGCAGGCCGCACGCAGCAAGTTCTTTCACGGCAAGCCACCCGAGGGGGCGATCGCCAGCTTGCAGCGCGAGGTGGGGCAGGCGCTGGTGGACGAGCTCCTGCTGGCCAAGGAAGCCGGGCGGCGAAAGCTGCAGCCTGACCAGGCGATGGTCAAGCAGACGCTCGACGGCTACGAGGAGCGCTACCGCGGCAGCGAGCAATGGGCCAGCAACCGCGCGCGATTGTTGCCGGGCCTGAAGGCGAAGCTGGAGCGCGACAGCATGCTCGAGCAGCTCGCCAAACAGGTGAAGAATGCCGGTGAGCCGACCCAGCGCCAGCTCGAGCAGTATTGGGAAGCGCACAAGGACAAGTTCACCGCGCCCGAGCAGGTGCACCTCGGGATGATCCTGCTGAAGGTCGAGCCGTCGGCACCGCAGGCGAAGTGGGATGGTGCCCGCGACGAGGGCGCGGCCATCGTCAAACGGCTACGGGGCGGCGCCGACTTCAAGCAGCTGGCGCACTTGCACTCCGGCGACGAGTCGGCCGGGCGCGGCGGCGACATGGGCTACGTGCATCACGGCATGCTGCCCGAACCGGCGCAGAAG
>DATNCB010000356.1:0-1634 GCA_035571715.1 Ramlibacter sp. | reverse complement strand
GCTCTATGACTCCGACACGTTCGTCGTCGTGCACATGCAGGCCAATGAACCCCTGGATGGGGAACCGGCGCCGCGCATCGTGCGCCACGGCTTCGAGATCGTGGACAAGCGCTCCAACAAGGAGGTCTACCTGGACGGTTCCTGGGCCGAGGCCTTCCAGCGGCAGATCAATGCCTGGCAGCTGAACACGCCGACACAGGAAGAGGTGGAGGAAACACTGGACGGTTATGCCGAGCTGGCGCAGAACCCGCTCGTGATGCACTGAACAACTGGCCTCAACGCAGGAAACCCCATCGATACAAGGGCTCGACCAGGACCAGCACAGCGACCAGCCGGCACACCTGAAAGGCAGTCACCACGGGCACGCCCAGTTGCAGTGCCCTGGCGGTGATTGCCATCTCGGCGATGCCGCCCGGCGACGTCCCCAGCACCAGCGTGGCCCAATGCAGCCCGGTTCCCAGCGCCAGTAGCGCCCCGAAGCCGGCGCACAAGGCAATCATTGCCACAGTCCCCAGCGCCACCGAGCCCAACCAGCGCGGGGCGGTGCGGATGAATTCAGCGCGAAAGCGCACTCCCAGACTCACCCCGATGACGAGCTGGGCCGCATTCGTCATCCCTCGGGGGACCGCCGACAGCTCGATCCCGGCCATGGTCAATCCCATGGACGCCAGCAGCGCCCCCATGAACCAGGGGTTGGCCCGCCCGGTACGCTGCATCAGCCACGCCCCGGCCCCGGTGGCGAGCGCCAGCAGCGCCAACCCATCCCATCGCACCACGCGGGGGCCGGGCGCCGTCGCGTCCAGGCCATGCAAGCCCAAGAAGGTGATCGCGAACGGCACCGACAGCGTGACGATCAGCAGGCGCAGGCTGTGCGCGGCGGCCACCAGGTCAGTGCGCGCGCCCTCGCGTTCGGCCAGCAACGTCATCTCCGACGCGCCGCCGATGGCGCCCGCGAAATAACTGGTAGCGCGCTGCTGCTCGCGGCTTCCGCCGATGCGGGCGGCATGGCCATGATCCAGCCAGAGGCCGAAGCTCCAGCCCAGGGCCAATGCCCAACCGATACTTAGAACGATCGCCCACCACAAGCCGGCCAACAGGGCCGTCACGGCGGGCGTGAAATATAGCCCCAGCGCCGCGCCGATCACCCATTGAGCGCCGTTTCGCAGTGCGCCGATGCTGCGCGTTGGCCGGCCCAGGATCGAAGCGATCGAAGTGGCCAGCAGCGGACCGATCATCCACGGCACCGGGGTGCGCAGCGCGACGCACAGCTGCGCCGCCGCCAATGCCAGCAGCAGGGTGAGGACGGTACGGACGGCGGACTGAATCGGCATGCGGAAACGCAGGTGTTTGGGATGCCCGGCGGCGTAGTGAACGCCAAGCTTGTAGCATGGAGGCATGTATCGCCGATTCGCCTCGCTGCTGCTGGCTGGCCTGCTGACCGCCGGTTGCGCCGTTCCCGCCGTGCCCGATGACGCAGTCAGCCGCGTGGACGCGCTCCTGCCGGCCGATGCAATCCTCCTGGGGGAGCAGCATGACTCGCCCGACCACCAGCGCATTCACCGCCAGGTAATCGATGCGCTGGTGGCGCGCGGCGCGTTGGCGGCGGTGGCGCTCGAGATGGCGCCCCAAGGCGG
>DATNCB010000355.1:0-4688 GCA_035571715.1 Ramlibacter sp. | reverse complement strand
CGAGGCGCTGGTGTTCGGCGAGCGCCGGCTCGACTATGCGGGCTATCTCGCTTGCGTCGCCGCTTTTGCGTGCGAGCTGCAATCGATGGGCGCCAAGGGCGGCCGTGTCGCCACGCTGATGGGCAACTCGAGCGATGCCTGCATTGCCGCCCTGGCGAGCCTGGCGGCCGGCGCGCAGCAGGTGCCGCTCAATCCGCTGTACACCGCGCATGAACTGGGCGCGATCTTCGAAGACGCGGCGCCGGCGGTGCTGGTGGTGGACGCAGCGCTGGCGGCGATGGCCGAGCCGCTGGCTCGGCGCGCCGGCGTGGCGCATGTAGTCATCGTGGGCGAGGGGGCACGCCGGCTCGATGAGCGGCCCGCCGGTGATGTGGACCTGCCGCCGGTGCCGGCCACACAAGCCCTGGCGCTGCTGCAATACACCGGCGGCACCACCGGCCGCGCCAAGGGCGTGGAGCTGACGCACGGCGCGATCGCGATCAACGTGGCGCAGCGCGAGGCGCTGCTGCCCACCCGCAGCGGCGACCGCATCCTGTGCATGATGCCGCTGTCGCACGCCTACGCGATGGCTATGGGGCTGTTCCTGTCGCTCAACTGCGCGGGCACGCTGGTGATCCTCGCGCGCTACCAGCCGGACGAGGTACTGGCCGCGGTCACGCACGAACGCATCGGCGTGTTTCTCGGCAGCCCGACGATCTTCACCGGCCTGTTGGCGCACCCCGGCTTCGCCGCTTCGGACTGGCACACCGTGCACACCTGCTACTCGGGCTCGGCCGCCCTGGCGGAGTCCACGCTGACGCGCTGGCGCGAGGCGGTGGGCGCGCCGGTGTACGAGGGCTACGGCCTGACCGAAGCCGGCCCGGTGCTCACGTTCAACCCGGTGCACGGACCGGTCAAGCCCGGCAGCGTCGGCGTGCCGGTGCCGCTGACGGAGATCGAGGTGGTCGATGTCGAGACCGGCGAGAAGGTGCTGCCGGCGGGCAGCCGCGGCGAGATCCGCGCCCGCGGCCCGCAATTGATGCGCGGCTACCGCAACCGGTCGGAAGAAACGTCGCTGGCGTTGCGCAAAGGGTGGCTGTACACCGGCGACATCGGCGTGTTCGACGCCGACGGCTACCTCGCCATCCTGGACCGCAAGAAGGACATGGTGAATGTCGGCGGCTACAACGTCTATCCGCGCGAGGTCGAGGAGGTGCTGTTCTCGCACCCCGATGTGGCCGACGCCGCGGTGGTGGGCCGGCCCGACTCCTATCGCGGAGAGGTGCTGGTGGCCTATGTGGTGCCACGGCCGGGCGCGCGGCCCCGTGCCGAGGCGCTGCTGGCGCATTGCCGCGAACGCCTCGCCAAATACAAATTGCCCGCGCAGTGGCACTTCGTCACCGCGCTGCCCAAGACGCCGGCCAACAAGACCGACAAGAACGCATTACGGAGATCATGAGCATGACCCAAGCCCGATTCGCCAACCCGCTGCTCGAACCCAGCACGCGGCCAGCGCCGCGCCGCGTCGCCGTCATCGGCGCCGGCACCATCGGCCCGGACATCGGCTACTACCTGAAGGCCGCCCTTCCCGGGCTGGAACTGGTGCTGCTGGACGTGCGCCAGGCCGCCGTCGATGCCGCGCTCGCGCGCCTCAAAGGTTATGCCGACAAGGCGGTGGCGCGCGGCAAGATGAGCGAGAAGGCGGCGCAGGCGACGCTGGCGGGTTTGACCGGCAGCACCGACTACGAAGTGCTGCGCGGCTGCGACTGGGTGATCGAGGCCGCCACCGAGGACATGGCCCTGAAGCTTCGCATCTTCGCCGAGGTGGAAGCGCGCGTCGATGCCACCGCGGCCATCACCTCCAACACCAGCTCGCTGCCGGCCAAGCGCATCTTCAGCAAGATGGCGCACCCCGAGCGCGCGACGGTGACGCATTTCTTCGCACCGGCCTGGCGCAACCCGGTGGTGGAGGTCATCGATTGGCCGGGCGCGGACCCGGCGCTGCTGGCCTGGCTGCGGCGGCTGTTCGCACAGACCGGCAAGCTGCCGCTGGTGACCACCGACGTGCCCTGCTTCATGCTCGATCGCGTGTTCGACAACTGGTGCAACGAGGCGGGGCTGTTGCTGGGAGAAGCCAGCGCGGCGCAGATCGACAGCGTGGCCGCCGAATTCGTCCATGCGGGGCCGTTCTTCGTGCTCAATCTGGCGCACGGCAACCCGATCATCATCGAGACCAATACGCTGCAGGCGGCCGAGGAGGGCGAACACTACCGGCCGGCGTCGGTGTTCCGCTCGGTCGAGCGCTGGAACACGGTCGCGCCGGGCCGCGAAATCAAAGTCGCTGAGCCGCTGCGCTCGCGCATCCGCGACCGGCTGTTGGGCGTGCTGCTGTCGCAGAGTGTCGACATCCTGGACCGGGGCATCGGCAGCGCCGCTGACCTCGACATCGGTTGCCGGCTGGCGCTGGGTTTTCGCCGTGGGCCACTGGAGCTGATGCGCTCGATGGGTGCGGCCGAATGCACGCGCGTGCTCGAGCGTTTCGTGCGCGAGCGCCCGGGCATGCCGGCGCCGCGCCGCGAACCGGCCGCTTACTTGCCGGCCGAGCGTCATGTGCTGGTCGATGAAGTGAGCGGTGTCGTCATCGTCACGCTGCGCCGGCCCGAAGCGTTGAATGCACTGCATGACGAATTGACGGACGAGATATTGGCCGTGATCCGGCGCCATGAAGACGACCCCAAGGTCGCGGGCTTCGTCATCACCGGCTACGGCACCAAGGCGTTCTGCGCCGGCGCCGACATCGGCCGCTTCCCGTCGATGCTGGGCGATGCCCAGGCGGCGGCGCAGTACGCGCGCGACTGCTCACGGCTGCTGGTGCACCTGGATCACGCGCGCAAGCCGGTCGTGGCGGCGCTGAACGGCATGGCGTTGGGTGGTGGCTTCGAGCTGGCGATCCGCTGCCATGCGCTGCTGGCCGATCGGAGCGCCTGGATGCAGCTGCCCGAAGTGACGCTGGGCATCGTGCCTGGCATCGGTGCCATGGTGGTTCCGTATCGGCGCTGGCCCAATGCGGCGCCGGTGTTTCACGGCATGCTCACACGCGGTGATCGCCTCAAGGCGGTGCAGGCCCAGGAGCTGGGCATCGTCGCCGAAGTGGCCAACGGCTACGACGAGCTGATTGCACGCGCGGTGGTGCGCGTGCGTGCGTTGGCCGGGCGCGTTCCTGCGGTTGCCGACGCGCCGGTGGCCGTGCCGCCGTTCGAGACTAGCGGAGCTGCCAACGGCAAGGCCTTGAGCGGCACCGTGATCGGGATCATCGAACGCGCCGTGACTGACGCCGCCAAGGTGCCCACGCTGCAGGCGGCGCTGGAAGTCGGCTACCAGGCTTTCGGCGCGGTCGCCTGCACCGCAGCGGCGCGCGAAGGGATCACGGCGTTCGGCGAGCGGCGCGCACCGGATTTCGGGGCGACGGGCTGACGGTGCAATAGAAAGTGACGCAGATGAAAGCCTGGTTGTCAACATTACTTGCCGCGGCGGCATTGGTCGCCGCGCCGGTGGCGGGCGCCGCGGATTTTCCGAGCCAGCCGGTTCGCATCGTCGTCCCATTCGGACCCGGCGGCGGTACCGATGTGGTGGCGCGCAGCCTGGCCGAGCGGCTGACACCGATCCTGGGCGTGCCGGTGCTGGTGGACAACAAGCCGGGCGGCAATTCGGTGATCGCCACGCGGCAGGTGGCGCTGGCCCCGCCCGACGGGCACACGCTATTGCTGACCACCGACATCCACGCGATCAACGCGGCGTACGCCAACTCCCTGCCGTACGATTCGCTGAAGGACTTCGCCTTCGTCACGCAGTTGACCACCTCGCCGCTGATGCTGGTGGCGCATCCGGGGGCCGGCATGCGTACGCTCGGCGACGTGGTCGCGCACGCGCGCGCCCAGCCGGGCCGGCTGTCGTTCGCATCGCTGGGATCGAGCAGTCCGCACTACCTGGGCTTCGAATGGTTCAAGCGCATGGCGGGGATCGAGATGATCGATGTGCCGTACAAGGGCGGCGGGCAGGCGCTGGTCGACCTGCTCGGAGGCCAGGTCACCCTGTCGCTGGTCGTCGCCGGCAACGGCATCAAGCAGGCCAAGGCCGGCAAGCTGGTCGCACTGGCGGTCACCAGCCCAACTCGCAACGCCGTGGCGCCGGAGGTGCCGACTTTTGCCGAGAGCGGCTACCCGGAGTTCGCGCTGGTGGACTGGTATGCGATCCTCGTACCGGCCGGCACGCCCGCGCCGGTGGTGCTGCGCCTGTCGCGCGAAATCGGCAAGATCATGCATGACCCGGCAGTCGTGGAGCGCATCGCCGGGGCCGGGCTCGACCCGGTGACGGGCACGCCGGCCGAACTCGAAGCGCTGGTCAAGCGCGACATCGAGCGCTATCGCAAGATGATCGTGCTCACCGGCGCCAAGCCCGAGGAGCGCTGAGCCGTGCCATCGACACTCAAGCCCGTCAAGCGCCCGATGGCCCTGGGCGACCTGGTCTACACGTCGCTGCAGTCGCACCTGAGAAGCGGTGCGATTGCGGCGGGCCAGGCGCTGCAGGAAGTGCAGATCGCGGAATCGCTGGGCGTGTCGCGCACGCCGGTGCGCGAGGCCATGCATCGTCTGGCCAGCGAAGGCCTGCTCAACTCCGAAGGGCGCAGCTTCGTGGTGCCCGAGCTCAGC
>DATNCB010000354.1:0-2540 GCA_035571715.1 Ramlibacter sp. | reverse complement strand
CCGATCGGGCGCTCGCATCGCGGGTACTTCCGCAACACGCGGCCTGACGACCTGCTGGCAACCGCGCTGCGCGCCGCGCTGGCCCAGGTGCCGGGGCTCGACCCACAGGCCATCGAAGACGTGATCTGCGGCTGCGCCATTCCCGAAGCGCAGCAGGGCCTGAACGTCGCGCGCATTGGCGCCGTGCTGGCCGGCCTGCCCAAGAGTGTCGGCGGCATCACGGTCAACCGTTTCTGCGCCTCGGGCCTGTCGGCCGTGCAGATGGCGGCCGACCGTATCCGCGTCGGCGAAGCCGATGTCATGATCGCGGCCGGCACCGAGAGCATGAGCATGGTTCCGATGATGGGCAACTCGCCCTCGCTGTCGCCGACGATCTTCTCCAACCCCGACGACATCGAAAGCTACGGGATCGCCTACGGCATGGGCCTGACGGCGGAGAAAGTGGCGCAGCAGTGGAAAGTGAGCCGAAGCGCGCAGGACGAATTCGCCTATCGCTCGCACATGAAGGCGATCGCGGCGATGAAAGCCGGCGAGTTCGCGAGCGAGATCACGCCAGTCGAAGTGGCCGAGCGTTCGGTCGACCTGGAGTCGGCACAAGTGTCACTGAAGACGCGCACTGTCGATCTCGACGAAGGCGCACGCCCGGACACGACCGTCGAGGGCTTGTCCAAACTCAAGACCGTGTTCGCCGCGCGCGGTTCGGTCACGGCCGGCAACAGCTCGCAGACTTCGGATGGCGCGGGCGCCCTGATCCTGGCCAGCGAAGCCGCCGTCAAGCGCTTCGGCCTGAAGCCACTGGCGCGCTTCGTCAGCTATGCGAGCCGCGGTGTTCCGCCGCACATCATGGGGATCGGCCCGATCGAGGCGATTCCAGCAGCCCTTCGCTACGCCGGGCTCAAGCACGAGGACATGGACTGGATCGAACTCAACGAGGCGTTTGCCGCGCAGTCGCTGGCAGTCATCAATACGCTTGGCCTGGATGCCAGCAAGGTCAACCCCATGGGTGGCGCGATCGCGCTCGGCCATCCGCTGGGCGCGACCGGCGCTATCCGGTCGGCGACAGTGGTGCACGCCTTGCAGCGCAAGAATCTCAAATACGGCATGGTCACCATGTGCGTAGGCATGGGGCAGGGAGCGGCGGGAATATTCGAAAGAATCTAAGTCATGAGCGGATCCGATCGCTTGCACGCCTTTGATGCCGCGATCGCCCTCGCATCGCAAGGCGAGGGCGACTGGAAGGGCCATACCAGCCCGGCCTACGCCAACATGATCGGCCCCTTCGGAGGCGTCACTGCGGCACAGGCTCTCAACGCGGTGCTGCAGCATCCGCAGCGACTGGGCGAACCGATCGCGTATACGGTCAACTTCGCCGCCGCGCTGTCGGACGGCGCGTTCCTGGTGCATAGCCGGCCCGCTCGCACGAACCGGTCGACGCAGCACTGGGTCGTCGAGGTTTATCAGGGCGATCGCACCGTGCTTACGGCGACCGCCGTCACAGCGCTGCGGCGCGAAACCTGGGGCGCGACGGAAATGCCCATGCCGCAAGTGCCGCGCCCAACGGATGTGCCGCCGCCGGGGCGGGCCGGCCGGGTCGAATGGATCAACCGCTACGACATGCGGTTCATCGAGGGCGGCCTGCCGCCGGCCTGGGACGGCGCCCATGGCAGCAGCCGCACGCAGCTGTGGGTGCGCGACCATCCGCCGCGGCCGCTGGACTTCGCGTCGCTCACTGCATTGGCCGATGTGTTCTTCCCGCGCATCTGGCGCCGTCGCGCGACCATGACGCCAATCGGCACCGTCTCGATGACCATCTACTTCCATGCCAATCAGGCGCAGCTGCAGGCCACGGGCACCGGTTACCTGCTCGGGCAGGCCCAGGCCCAGGCGTTTCGCAACGGTTACTTCGACCAGACGGCCCAGTTGTGGAACGAAGCCGGTGACTTGGTGGCGACCAGCCACCAGGTGGTCTATTACAAGGAATGAAGATGACTTCCCCTGTTGCCCTCGTCATCGGCTCCGGCGATGCCACCGGCGGCGCGATCGCGCGCCGTTTTGCGCGCGGCGGCTATACCGTGTGCGCGACACGCCGCAGCGTCGACAAGCTCCAGCCCCTGCTTGAACGGATCCAGGCGGAAGGCGGCCAAGCCCATGGTTTCGGCTCCGACGCACGCAAGGAAGACGAAGTGATTGCGCTGGTCGAGCAGATCGAGACCACCATCGGTCCAATCGAAGTGCTGGTGTTCAACATCGGCGCCAACGCGCCGAGCAGCGTCCTGGACGAGACGGCGCGCCGCTATTTCAAGATCTGGGAGATGGCCTGCATGTCGGGGTTCCTGAATGGCCGCGAGGTCGCCAAACGCATGGTTACCCGAGCAGGCGACGGGCATAAGGGCACGATCATTTTCACCGGCGCGACGGCGTCGCTGCGCGGCTCGGCCACCTTTGCCGCCTTCGCCGGCGCCAAGCATGCGCTGCGGGCGTTGGCCCAGAGCATGGCACGCGAGCTCGGCCCGCGGGGCATCCACGTCGCCCACGTGATC
>DATNCB010000353.1:0-3570 GCA_035571715.1 Ramlibacter sp. | reverse complement strand
GACTTACTTGTAGTAGCCGCCCTTTTTCATCTCGCGGTCGGCCGCGTTCTGCGAGGCCTTGAGCGCCGCGTCGACGCTTGTCTTGCCGCTCAGCGCCGCGCTCATCTGTTGCCCCACGGCAATGCCGATGGCCTGGAACTCCGGAATGGCGGCGTACTGAACGCCGACATACGGGCTCTTGGGCAGCGTGCTGTCGTTCGGGTTGGCGGTGTCGATGGCGGCCTTCTCGGCCGTGGCGAATTTCGCTGCCTTCAGGAACTCGGCGTTGGCGTACGTGCTCTTGCGGGTGCCCGTGGGCACCGTGCCCCAGCCATTGGTCTTGCCCACCAGCTCGATGTATTCCTTGGACGTGGCCCAGTTGATGAACTTCTGCGCCTCAGGCACATGCTTGGAGCCGGACGGTATCGCCAGCGCCCAGGCCCACAGCCAGTTCGCGCCCTTCGGTGTCACGGCCGTGGGTGCCTGGGCAAAGGCCACCTTGTCCGCTACCTGGGACTGCTTGGGGTCGCTGATAAAACTCGCGGCGATCGTCGCGTCGACCCACATGCCGCATTTGCCGGAGTTGAACAGTGCCAGGATCTCGTTGAAGCTGTTGGCCGACGAGCCGGGCGGCCCGTACTTTTTGAGCAGGTCCACGTAGAAATTGATCGCGTCATGCCAGGGCTTGGACTCGAGCTGTGGCTTCCAGTTCATGTCGAACCATTGGCCGCCGTTGGTGTTAGCCAGCGTCGTGATGAAGGCCATGTTGTCGCCCCAGCCCGGTTTGCCGCGCAGGCAGATGCCGTAGACACCTTCCTTCGGGTTGTGGATCTTGGCCGCCAGGTCCTTCACCTGCGTCCAGGTGGGCCGGTCGCCCAGCTGCACCCCGGCCTTGTCGGCCAGGTCCTTGCGGTACATCAGCATCGAGCTCTCGCCGTAGAACGGCGCGGCGTACAGCTTGCCGTCCACCGACAAGCCGTTGCGCATCGCCGGCAGCAGGTCGTCAACGTCGTAAGTCGCGTCGGGCTTGAGTTCCTGCAGCCAGCCTTTCTTGCCCCAGATCGGCGTCTCGTACATGCCGATCGTCATGATGTCGAACTGGCCCCCTTTGGTGGCGATGTCGGTGGTGACGCGCTGGCGCAGCACGCCTTCTTCCAGCGTCACCCACTTGACCTTGATGTCGGGATTGGCCTGCTCGAAGTTCTTCGTCAACTTCTGCATCTCGATCATGTGGCCGTTGTTCACGGTGGCAATGACCAGCTCGGTCGCCGCGTGGGCCGTGCCCCCGATCGCCATCGCGGCAGCTAGCGCCAATGTCGCTTTGAGATTCATCTGTGTCTCCTGAAAGCCTCTGTTGAGTGGAACGGGTTTGCAACGCTCGTACGGCACCGCGTCGACGGCTTTAACGATAGGTTCTTGTCCGGTGCGGCGTTAATACTTGGGACGAAAAAGCCGGTACTTTATTTCGCTACTTTGCCAGGGATTTCACTGATTCGACGCGATAACGTACAGATGAGCGCCGAACTCAGGCTTGGCGAAACCCCAAAAGCGTCAAACCCGAAGACTCAGGCCGGCCTTGTGCCCCGCCGTGAACGCTTCCTCGAAGATGGAGTAGCCGGCCCAGTCGCTGTGCGCGAACGCGAGCCGCGCTGCAGATGGCACGCCCGACGCCTGTTGCGCCAGTGTCCCCGGCACTGGAATAGCCATGGCGTGGCCGTAGCGCGCAACCTCGATGTGCACGAGCTTGGAGGCGAGGTCGGGATGCGGCTGCGCGAGTTCAGCCATCACTTCGACGAGCCACTCGCGCCAGCTCCGGGCCAGCAACGCCGGCCGCGCCTGCTCGCGCAGCGCGCTGTACCAGGTCAGCACGGTGGGGCCGGGGCGCGGGTCCAGACTTTGATGCGTCGCGTCGACATAACCCAGTCCCGGCGCGCCATAGACGACGTTGTCCCAGGCCGGTGCGGCACCGCCGCGATCGCGCAGCGGCTCGCGCAGGTGCAGGTTCGCGACTGCCCAGGGCGCGTAACGCATGCGCTGCGCACGCTGGCCCAGCAGCGCCGGCGCGTTCTCCAGCACGCGCTCGGCCGCCAGCACCGGCAGCGCGACGATGCATTGCTGCGCCTGCCAGCGTTCGAGCGTTTGCGATGCGACGTTCCAGGCATCGACTTCGACGCCCCGGCGTCGCTGCGCGATCCGCAACACGACACGGCCGGCGTGCAAGCGCTCGCCCAGCGGCGCAGCCAGCCGTCGTGTGAGCCAGCCGTTGCCTTCCGGCCAGGTCAGCACGGCGTCGCGTTCCGTCGATTGATCGCCCGGCGGCTGGAAACCATGACGGCTCGCGAAGTAATGAATGCCGGCCCAGGCCGATACGGTGGCGATCCCGGCGCCGTAGTCATCCCGGCAGCAGTAGTCCAGATACCAGCGCAAGCGGCCATCGGTCAGCCCTTCGCGATACAGCCACTGCGCGAAAGTGGACGCGTCGAGCGTCCGATGGCTGGCGGGCGGCGTCTTCGGTGCAGGAATCGTGAAACGTGCCTCGCGTCCGGCGCGGTCCACCAGGTCGGCAAAGCGGCGGTACTGCGCGAGCGTTGCCTGGCTCACACCTTGCAGCGGCAGGAGGCCCTCCTGCCACGCGCCTTTGAAGAACAGCCGTTCCTGCGGTGCATGGCAAAGATGGCGTTCGTCGTAGACCCAGCGGCCTGCGACGCGCTGGCGCAATCCCAGCTCTTCCAGCAGGTCCTGCACTTCGTGCGCGTCGTCGCCAGGTACCGGCAGGTAGTGCGCTGCGAGCGGGCAGGCGATGCCACCGATCTCGCCGCCTCGACTGTTGCCGCCGGCCGCATCTTCCAGTTCGAGCAGCGCGAAGTCGTCGATGCGGCGTTGCCGTAGCGCCCGCGCCGCCGCGAGCCCGGCCACGCCGGCGCCGGCGATCAGGACTCGCACGCGGCCGGCCGGCACGGCAGGCGGCCACGAGCGCCGATCCCGCAGCAGATGCCCGCGCTCGGCGCTGGCGCCGCTCAACGCGCCGGTCACCTGCGGCGGATCGCTGCATCCCAGCAACGGGAGCGCGGCGCTGCCCAGCACGGCACGGCGCGTGATCTGTCCTGAGCGTTGTCGAGGGATCACTCCTGCACCTTGCCCCATTCACGCTCGTAGGTCGTGACCAGCACCTGGTTGGAAAGCCGGTTCACCTCGGCCGGCACCCGTGCCATGTCCCGTGGAAACTCGAACAATTGCGCCAGGCTTTCCCGCGTGAGGAACCGCAGCCCTGGCGGCAATTCCTCGGGCTGACGATAGGGCCTGCGCCCCGCGATGACGTATCCCCACTCGCCGAAGCTGGGCACATTCGCGTGATACGGCGCCGTCTTCAGCCCCACCGATTCCAGCGTCGTCACAACGGTCCAGAAGCTCTGGCGCGCAACGAGCGGCGAGGTGGTCTGGATGACTGCGTAGCCGCTGGCCGCCAGGCGCTTTTCCATCGCCGCATAAAAGGAGCTGGTGTAGAGCTTGCCGATCGAGAAATTGGTGGGATCGGGGAAGTCCACGATGATCACGTCGAACATTTCATCGGTCTGCTGGAGCCAGCCGAAT
>DATNCB010000352.1:0-2207 GCA_035571715.1 Ramlibacter sp. | reverse complement strand
GGTCGGTGAAGGTGAAGTCTTCTACCAGGGCGAGCGAGCGCCCGCCGCCGCTGCGCTGGAGCGCGCCGGGATTCGTGCAATCCAGCTCTCGGCCAAGGAAGGACTGGCGCTGATCAACGGCACGCAGGTGTCCACGGCGCTAGCCATCGACGCGCTGCTGGCGACCGACCGGCTGTTCGAAGCGGCCGTGATCTCGGGCGCGCTCACGCTGGATGCGGCGCGCGGCAGCGACGGGCCGTTCGACCCGCGCATCCACACAGTGCGTGGCCAACCGGGTCAAATCGACTGCGCGGCGGCTTATCGCGCGCTCATGGTGGGCAGCGAGATCAGGGCCTCGCATTTGAAAAACGACGATCGCGTCCAGGACCCGTACAGCCTGCGCTGCCAGCCCCAGGTCATGGGCGCGTGCCTGGACCAGCTGCGTTATGCCACTGGTGTGCTGGTGCGCGAGGCCAATGCGGTTACCGACAATCCGCTGGTGTTCGCGGGCAGTTCGACAGGCCCGGCACGATCGGCGGATTCGCTGCTCTCCGGAGGCAACTTCCACGCCGAACCGGTGGCGCTGGCCGCCGATGCGATGGCGGTCGCGATCGCCGAAATCGGCGCAATCACCGAGCGGCGGATCGCGATGCTGGTGGACACCGTGGTGTCGCGCCTGCCGCCATTCCTCACGCCCGAACCAGGCCTGAACTCGGGCTTCATGATCGTGCACGTGACGGCGGCCGCGCTGGCTTCGGAAAACAAGTCGCTGGCGCACCCGGCCAGCGTCGACAGCCTGCCGACCTCGGCCAACCAGGAAGATCACGTGAGCATGGCCACGTTCGCGGCGCGCCGCTTGCAGCCGATGCTGCGCAATGCAGCGCACATCGTCGCGATCGAATTGCTGGCAGCCGCGCAGGGCATCGAATTTCTGCGCCCGCTCAAGAGCGCGCCAGCGCTGGAAGTCGTGCTGCGCCTGGTGCGCAGCGTCTCGCCCGCGATGATGCAGGACCGCAGCCTGGCGCGCGACATCGAGGCCGTGCACCACCTGGTGGCGGCTGGCGAGATCGGCCACGTCGCGCGCGGAACCATCGCGGAACTGCGGTCGCTCGGCCTCGCGTGAGGACTGCATTGCAGCACCGGGGCGGCCGCTGACGGCACACCCGCTGAAATTAGAATGTGGGACTGAGGGGCATCACATGAAAATTCGGGACGTCGTCTATGCGACAGGCCTGTCCGGCTATTTCAACAAGGACCTGCTTGCGGTGAAGGCCGGGGCCAAGCCTAACGGCACGTTCCTGGAGGGCAAGCCGCTGACGCCGGGCTATACGCACATCGTGCAGGCCGGGGCCATCATCTCCATCATGCTGGTGCTGGAAGATGGCAGCGTGGCTGTCGGCGAGTGTGCGGACGTGATCTTCTCGGGGCTGGCGGGGCGCGATCCGCTGTTCGTGCCCGCGGAGCATCTGCCGCTGCTCGATAGCGTGGTGCGGCCCTGGCTGGTCGGCCGCGATGTGAACCGTTTTCGCGCGCATGCCGAGGAAATCGACGGCAAGGAGGTCGATGGCAAGCGCCTGCACACCGCGCTGCGTTACGGCCTCACCCAGGCGCTCCTGAGCGCGACCGCCCTGGCGGGCAAGGAGACGATGGCGGAAGTCATCGCGCGCGAGTACGGCTCGCAGCTGGCGACCGCGCCGGTGGGAATCCTGGCCTCGTGTCATCGCGGCGATTCGCTGCAACTGGATCGCGTCATCATGAAGCGCGCCGCCGTCCTGCCGCACGCGTCGTTCACCCTTGCCAAGGACCTCGGCCCCGATGGACAGGTGCTGATGGACTACGCCCGAGCCATCGCCGCCCGGATCCAGGAAGTAGGAGCACCCGATTACCGCCCGCGCATTCACCTGGACCTGTACGGCACGCTGGGCGACCTGTTCGGAACCGATCTGGATGGATTGACCGAGTACCTGGTTCGCCTCGGCAAAGCGGCGCAGCCTTTCGAGCTGCTGATCGAGTCGCCCGTGATCGCAGGCACCCGGCAGGCGCAGATCGATGCACTGGGGCACCTGAAGGCGGGCTTGCGGGCACGTGGCTCGAAGGTGGGACTGATCGCCGACGAGTGGTGCAACACTCTCGAGGACACCCGGGTGTTCGCGCAGGCCCAGGCCTGCGACTTCGTGCAGATCAAGACGCCTGACCTGGGCGGCATCAACAACAGCATCGAAGCCGTG
>DATNCB010000351.1:0-10008 GCA_035571715.1 Ramlibacter sp. | reverse complement strand
CACGTCGACGCGATCGACCAGGCCCTCGGCAACCAACTGGTCGGTAATGCCCGTCACGTTGCCGCCGGTCACCATCATGCGGCGCGACAGCTCGTTCATTTTCAAGCCGTCGGGTGAGCGTTCCAGCTGGGCCATGAGGTCGAAACGCGGCAGTGTCGTGTCGAAACGCTCGCGCAGCTGGCTGCGCACCTGTTTTTCGACGATCTGCGTACAGGTGAGCAGACGCAGCCACAAGCGCAGGGCTTCCGGATGTTCGCTGTGGGCGCGCGCTTCCATGTCCATCGGCGGAGTCCTTTGCATAGTCTAAATAGTTTAAGCCTAAAGAAATGACTGTCAACTCGACGTATCGGCGCCGGTGCCTGCCCATGCGTGCGCAACCGCCATGCGCAACCATCGAAAGCGAAGCTGTCCTACACTTACGCACTGCACTCCCTGAGTTGACGGGTGGCTTGAACCGTGGCGAGAATTTGCTCATGGACACACTTATCCGCAAGATCGAGTCGCAATTGGACGGCTTGCCCGTGCCGGTGGCGGTGCAGTTGCCCGCCGGCAAGCGGGTGGGACCGCCGAAGGCGGCTGTCACTTTGTCATTCAAGGATTGGTCCAGCCTGGCTACGATGGCGGCGGGCCAGATCGGCCGGCTGGCCGAGGATTTCGTCGAAAGCCGGGTCCAGCTGGAAGGGCGCATGCGCGACCTGATGGCGGTGGCGGCCCGCCTGCTTCCCGGCAACCCGGTGAGCGGGGACGCCGGCTGGTGGACCCAGATGCTGCGCCGCGCGAAATCCGTCGCGGCCCATTCGCCGCACAAGGATGCGCAGCAGGTCCAGTTCCACTATGACGTGTCCGACGACTTCTATGCCCTTTGGCTGGATCCGCGCCGCGTGTATTCGTGCGCCTACTACCGCGATACGGCGATGTCGCTGGCGCAGGCCCAGGAGGCCAAACTCGACCATATCTGCCGCAAGCTTCAGCTCAAAGCGGGCGAGCGCTTCCTGGACATCGGAGCGGGCTGGGGTGGGCTGCTGATGTGGGCGGCGGAGAACTACGGCGTCAACGCGACCGGCATCACGCTGTCGAAAAATCAGCATGCTTATGTGCAGCGGCTGATCGAGGAAAAGCGGTTGCAGGGCAGGGTGCGCATGGAGTTGCGCGATTACCGGGAACTGGGCGAGACCGAAGGGTTCGACAAGATCGCGTCGGTGGGCATGTTCGAGCATGTGGGGCAGGCCAATATGCCGGCCTACTTCGGCAAGATCCATCGTCTGCTCAAACCGGGCGGCCTGGTCATGAACCACGGCATCACGGCCGGCGGCATCCATCCGGGCCAGTTAGGCGCGGGGATGGGCGAGTTCGTCGAGAAATATATCTTTCCCGGCGGCGAGCTGCTCCACATCAGCCATGTGCTCAAGGACATGGCCGTGGCCGGGCTGGAAATGGTGGATACCGAGAACCTGCGGCCACACTACGCCAGAACCTTATGGGCTTGGTCCGACGCCCTGGAGGCCAGGCTCGAAGAGGCCCAGCACGTGCTGGCTACGACCGGCCATGTCGACGATGCGGACAAGGTCCTGCGCGCCTACCGCCTTTACCTGGCCGGCTCCGCCATGATTTTCGAGCAGGGCTGGGTCGGCCTGAACCAAATCCTCGCCACGCGGCCCGACGGCCAACTTCATACCGGCTCGTTGCGTGGTGCCCAGTCGGCTTATCCCTTCAACCGCGAGTACATGTACCGATGCTCTTCAAGTTCAAGTCCAAGGCAACCGGCGACCTGATCATGCTGGAGCCCAATGGGCGCCGGGTACTCGAGATCATCGGAAAGGACGCCCAGCCAAAAGGCATCATCCTGCCCGAACAGATGCCCGCCGCCGTCAGCGCCCTTGAAGCGGCGATCGCCAAGGAGGAGGCGGATCAGAAGGCCATGGTTGAAGAGGCGAAGTCAAAGGGAGAGACCCCGCCGCGCTTCGACGCGATTTCGCTGCGGCAGCGCGCCGTGCCGTTCCTGGACATGCTGCGCCGCTGCGAGAAAGCCGGCCAGGAAATCGTCTGGGGGGTGTAGCGGTCATTGCGGGCTTGACCCGCAATCCAGGAAGTCATGGATCCCGGGACACGGCCGCTGGCGCAGCCTTAGTCCACCTTCGCACCCGACGCCTTAACCACCTGCGCCCACTTGCGGTGTTCGTTCTCGATGTGCCGCGCGAACTCCGCCGGGGAATTGCCGCTCGGGATCGCGCCCTGCGACAGCAGTTTTTCCTTGATGGCGGGCGTGTTGAGCGACTTGGCCACCTCCTGCTGGACGCGATTGGCGATGTCCGGCGGCGTGCCCGCGGGAGCGAGCAGGCCGAACCATGAAGTGGCATCGAACCCCTTCAGGCCCGCCGCCTCTTCGACCGTCGGCACGTCCGGCAGTGCGGCCGAACGCTGTCTGCTGGTCACTGCCAGTGCCTTGAGCTTGCCGGCCTTGATCTGCTGCATCGACGAAGGCAGGTTGTCGAACATCACGTCCGCAGTGCCGCCCACCAGGTCCATCAGTGCCGGGCCGGAGCCCCGGTATGGCAGGTGGACCATATAGACGCCGGTCATGCTCTTGAACAGCTCGCCGGACAAATGGATGGAAGTGCCGTTGCCGCTGGAAGCCATGTTGAGCTTGCCCGGATGCGCCTTGGCGTAGCGGATGAAATCGGCAACGCTGTTGATGCCCATGGTCCGTGCCTTTTCGGTCTGCATCACCATCACGTTGGGAACGCCGGCCACCAGCGTGATCGGCACGAAATCCTTGATCGGGTCGTAGGGCAGCTTGTCGTAGAGCGCGCGGTTGATGCCGTGGGTGCCGACAGTTCCCATCAACAGGGTATAGCCGTCGCCAGGCGATTTGGCCACGATCTCGGCGCCGACGTTGCCGCCGGCGCCGGCGCGGTTATCCACGATGAACTGCTGTCCGAAAGCCTTGGACAGTTCCGGCGCAATCGCCCGCGCCAGGATGTCGGTGGTGCCGCCCGCCGCGAATGGCACGACGATCCTCACGGGCTTGGTCGGCCAGTGGCTTTGCGCAACGGCCGGCAACGCGGTAAATACGAGAGCGGCCAGCGCTACGGCGCCAAGGACAAGCCGCCGATGCGGTTTGGAAATCGTGTTCATTTTCAGTCAACTCCTTCGTTGAAATTGGATGGTGCCAGCAATCGCCCCGACCTCGGCTGATGATGCCATGGCCAACTTCATTTGCGCGTCGCGAATGTGCTCGCGATCGGTGCGAAGGAGTATTCAATCGGCGTACACGCCGGCCGCCTTGATGATCGGGCCCCACTTGGCGATCTCGGCCGCGACGAACTTCTTGTGCTCGGCTGGCTCGACTCGCTTGTCCGTGATGACAACGGCGCCCAGGCCTTCCTGCTTCTTGACGAAGTCAGGACTTTTCAGCGCAGCTTTGAGTGCGTTGTTCAGTTTTTGCAGTGCCTCAGGGGGCGTTCCCCGGGGCGCGTACAAGCCGTGCCAGATCGTGACCTCGAAGCCCTTGAAACCGGCTTCCTGCATGGTCGGAAGATCCTTCAGTCCGGCAGTTGTGAGGCGCTTGCTCGTGGTGACGGCATATGCCTTGACTTTTCTGGACTCGATCTGGCTGCTCGTATTGGTGGTCTGGTCACACATCAGGTCGACCTGGCCGCCGATCAGGTCGGTCATGGCCGGTCCCGTGCCCTTGTAGGGAACCGTCGTCATATCCATCTTGAGGGCACTCATGATCAGCAGGCCGCACAAATGGGAGGCCGCGCCCAGGCCCGCATTGGCCATGTTGACCTTGCCCTTGTTGGCGTTGAGCCAGGTACGCAGGTCGGCAAAATTGTTCGCCGGCAGCGAGGGGCGGCCGATCAGCGTCATCGGGACTTCGTTGACCATGCCGACATACTCGAAGTCATCCAGCGTCTTGAAAGGCAGGTTTCTATACAGCGCCGGCGAGGTGGCCATGCCGATGTGATGCAGCAGCACCGTATAGCCGTCAGCCGCGGCCTTGGCCACCTTGTTGGCGCCGATCGTGCCGCCTGCGCCGGCCGCGTTGTCGACCACGATGGCGACGCCCCCGAGCGGCTTGCGCATGGCTTCGGCCAAGTCCCGCGCGACCCGGTCGGTAGGTCCGCCGGCGGCGAACGGCACCACGATCGTGATGGGCTTGCCCTTGGCGGGGAAGTCGGCGCCGTGCACGCCGAACGCGGCGGCTGCCAGGACCAACGGAGCCAGAGATTGCAAGAGATTTCTCATTGGAAGGACTCCTTTAGAGACTTCCAAATCGTAGGCCGCGCCACCCGCTGCCGCATGGCGGGAACTACTTAGCGCCGACGTGGGCGCGCTTCACTTGTAACTGCGGGCGTCTTCGATGACTTTGCCATCGTTGGGAAGGCTGCCCGGCCGCAGCATTTGCACATCGCCGCGCAGCTTGGTGACGTCGCGAATGGCGTCGCCAATGCGCGCATCCAGACCATGCGGCGTGGACGCCGCTTCGACCTTCAGCGTCATGACGTCGTTTGCCATCTCGCCGCTGACCACCAGGCGCGCCTTCAGTACTTCGGGGAAGCGCCGCGCGATGTCGGCCACCTGCGCTGGGTGCACGAACATGCCGCGTATCTTGGTGGTCTGGTCGGCCCGGCCCATCCACCCCTTGATGCGGGTGTTGGTGCGGCCGGTCGGACAAGCTCCCGGCAGCAGGGCCGAGAGATCACCCGTGCCGAAACGGATCAGCGGATAAGCAGGATTTAGCGTCGTCACAACCAGTTCGCCCACTTCACCGGGGGCTACCGGGTCGCCGGTGCCGGGCCGCACGATCTCGACAATGATGCTTTCGTCGAGCACCAGGCCTTCACGCGCTGCGGTTTCGTAGGCGATGAGCCCCAGGTCCGCGGTGGCGTAACTCTGGTAGACGGTGAGGCCGCGCTCGGCAAACCACCCGCACAGGCTCGGCGGCAGCGCTTCCCCGCCGGTGAGTCCCTTGCGCATCATGGAGATGTCGCTGCCGGTTTCGGCGGCCTTCTCGATGAGGATGCGCAGGAAACTGGGGGTGCCCATATACGCATCGGGCTTGAGATCCGCGATGGCCTGCAACTGCTGTTCAGTCTGTCCGACTCCCGCCGGAAACACGGTACACCCCACCGCGTGCGCGCCCGATTCCATGATGAACGCGCCCGGTGTCATGTGATAGCTGAACGCGTTATGCACCAGGTCACCGGCACGGAATCCGGCGGCGAACATGGCGCGTGCGGCGCGCCAGTAGTCGCGCGCGCAGCCTTCCGGTTCGTACACCGGTCCGGGCGAGGCGAATATGCGCGGCATCTCCGGCCCGCGCAGCAGGGTCGAGAAGCCGCCGAACGGATCGAGGGCACGGCCGGCGCGCTGCCGCTCGAGAAGTTCATGCTTGCGTGTCACCGGCAACTGCGCAAGCGCTGCGCGCGAGTTCACGGCACTCGGCTCCACGCCCGCCAGGATCTGCGCGAACACGGGGGTGTGCTCCTGGGCGTGAGCCACCTGCCGCGGCAGGGCCGCCATCAGCTGGGCTTCGCGTTGCGCCGGCTCGCGGGTTTCCAACGCGTCGAAATATTCAGTCATCGTTTATTCCTCAGGCCAGCCAGCGCTTGCGCCGTTTGTAGCTCTTGACATCGCGGAAGCTCTTGCGCTCGCCTCCGCCCACGCCAAGGTAGAACTCCTTGACGTCCTCGTTGGTCGCCAATTCGGCGGCGGGCCCGTCCATCACGACCCGTCCGCTTTCCATGATGTAGCCGTAGTCCGAGTACTGCAGCGCCATGTTCGTGTTCTGCTCCGCCAGCAGGAAGGTGACCTTCTCCTTGGCATTGAGATCCTTCACGATTTCGAATACTTCCTGGACGATCTGCGGCGCCAGACCCATCGAGGGTTCGTCCAGCAGCACCATGCTCGGGTTCGCCATCAGCGCCCGGCCGATCGCGCACATCTGCTGCTCGCCGCCCGAGGTATAGGCCGCCTGTGAGCCGCGGCGCGTCTTCAGCCGCGCGAAATAGGTATAGACCTTTTCCAGGTTGGCCGCCACCTCGCCTTTACTGGCGCGGGTGTAGGCGCCGGTCAGCAGGTTTTCCTCGATGGTGAGGTGGGCGAAGCAGTGGCGGCCCTCCATCACCTGCACCACGCCGCGCTGCACCAGGTCGGACGGCGAGAGGTTCTCGATGCGTTCGCCGCGCAGTTCGATCGAGCCCTTGGTCACCTGGCCGCGCTCGCCCTTGAGCAGGTTCGACACCGCGCGCAGCGTCGTGGTCTTGCCCGCGCCATTGCCGCCCAGGATGGCCACGATGCCGCCTTCGGGCACCTGCAGCGAAACGCCCTTGAGCACGAGGATCACATGGTTGTAGATCACCTCGATGCCGTTGACGTTGAGAACGATATTGGGAGTGCTCATAGTGTCTTGATATGGAACCAATCGACAGAGCTGCGATGGCTACTCAACTCTGTCGATTGGCGGCTCCAGGAGCCGGCAATGGCGGATCTCCGATCCGCTACCCCTCCCGCCTGGCGGGAGGGGCTGGGAGGGTGTCGTCAGTTCGGCCGAACGGCGGCTGTCAGTCCGCGGACTGACAGTCAGCCGGCGTGCGGCGCGCGAGCTTCTTCTCGGCCGCGTACTTCTCGGCCGTCGCCTTGACCATCGGCTTGAGCACCTGCTCGTCGGCTTGCAGCCAGTCCGACGTGAAGTTCCACTTCTTGCCGTCCCAGGTGTGGATGCGGGCCCAGTTGGCGCCCTGGTGATCCGCGCACGACGTGCTGATCGGGCGCATCACGCCTTTGAACCCGAGCGCGTCCAGTTTCGCCTGCGTCAGGTTCAGGTTCTCCAGCCCCCAGCGGGCCCTTTCGCCGCTCATCCACTTGCCTTTGCCGAAGCGCTCCTGGGCCGCGCGAACACCCTCCACTCCGAACATCGCGCTGATCACGCCGCGCATGTAAAGCACCTGGCCGACTTCTTCCTTCGGTCCAGTCCCCTGGCCTTTGCCATGGACCTTCTCGAGGATTTCCTTGACGACGGCGGACTGCGGCTCGGCACCGTGCTGGAACGTAATGCCGTTATATCCCTTGGCACCTTCGCCGACGTCCTTGACATCGGGCTCGGCGGACGACCACCAGACGCCATACATCTTTTCACGCGGATAACCGGTGGCCTGGGCTTCCTTGATGGCGGTCGAGTTCATCACGCCCCAGCCCCAGAGGAATACATAGTCCGGCTTGTACTGGCGGATCTGCAGCCAGGTGGCCTTCTGCTCGATGCCGGGTGAAGCCACGGGCAGCAGCTGCAGGTCGAAGCCGTGCATCTTGCTGCGCTCCTGCAGCAAAGCGATCGGCTCCTTCCCATACGGGCTGTCGTGGTAGACCAGGGTGATCTTCTTGCCCTTGAGCTTGTCCAGGCCACCTTCCTTCTTGCCCACGTACTGGACCAGCACATCGGCCGCCATCCAGTAGGTGCCGGCGATAGGGAAGTTCCACTTGAACACACCGCCGTCGGCGCTTTCGCTGCGTCCATATCCGGCCGTGACCAGCGGGATCTTGTCCGCGGGAGCCTTCTCCGTCAGTGCGAAGGTAATGCCGGTGGACAGCGGCTGGAACATCGTCGCGCCGCCGTTCTTGCCCTTCAGGCGTTCATAGCACTCCACACCGCGGGCCGTGTCGTAGGCGGTCTCGCACTCCTCGAAAATGATCTTCACGCCGTTGATGCCGCCGCGGGCGTTGGTCAGCTTGAGGTAGTCGAGATACCCATTCGCCCAGGGCACGCCATTGGGCGCGAAGGGGCCCGTGCGATACGGCAGGGCCGGGAAGAATTGCTCCTTGGGCTGGGCGAAAGCCGTGATTCCCACGACCGCCAGGCAGGTGGCGAGAGCAAGATTGCGCAGTCTCATAACGTCTCCTTCAAATAAAGGCACTTGCCGTGCCGGGGGTTGCCTGAAAAGAAATCACTTCTTTCTCAGTGTGGGAACGGCCACAGGCGAAGCTTCTGCTTGCCGGTCGACCACAACTTTGCGAGGCCGTGCGGTTCGACGATCAGGAACCACACGATCAGCGCGCCAAAAATGATCAGCTCGGCGTGCGCGATGCCGGCCGTCGAAATTTCGATCCCGAACCATCCAAGAAATACCGGCAGGAACTGGTTCAGTCCGATCGGAAGCAGCACGATGAAAGCGGCGCCGAAGAAGCCGCCCATGATCGAGCCGAGCCCCCCGATGATCACCATGAAAAGCAGGCGAAACGACATGTCGGCCGAGAAAGCCGCCGGTTCCCAGGCGCCGAGGTAGACGAATCCCCACAACGCGCCCGCCACTCCGATGATGAATGAACTCACGGCAAATGCGCTGAGCTTCGCGTACATCGGACGGATGCCGATCACGGCTGCCGCCACGTCCATGTCGCGAATCGCCATCCACTCGCGTCCAATGGCGCTGCGCACCAGATTCTTGGCCAGCAAAGCCATCACCGCGAGAATCGTCAGGCACAGCAGGTACTTGCTTGTGGGACTTTCAATGGGAAAGCCGAATACCTGCATCCCGGACACCGACACCGATCCTGAGGGCGTGTAGTTGGTGAACCATTTGATCCGCAGGAACATCCAGTCGGAAAAGAACTGGGCGGCCAGCGTTGCCACCGCGAGATAAAGACCTTTCACGCGCAGGCTCGGCAGCCCGAACAGGATGCCGAACACGGTCGCGCACAGGCCGCCAATGATCAGACAGGGCACCAGCGGCAAGTTGGGAATGCGTATGAAGGCGTTGTAGGCGCCGTACGCGCCCACCGCCATGAAAGCGCCGGAACCAAGCGAGATCTGGCCGCAATAACCCACCAGGATATTCACCCCGACCGCGGCCAGCGACATGATCACGAACGGGATCAGGATCGCGCGGAACATGTAGCCGCTGGCGATGGTTGGGACGACCACGAAAGCGAACAGCAGCAGCGCGAAAATGAACAGGCGGTCCTGCGCAATCGGGAAGATCTGCTGGTCGGCACGGTAGGTGGTCTTGAACTGGCCGTTTTCTCTGTAAATCATTTGGATGTTCCCGAAGGGATCAGACGCGGTCGATGATCTTCTCGCCGAACAGGCCCTGCGGACGCACCAGCAGGAAGAGCAGCGCCAGGACGTAGGCAAACCAGATTTCGATGCCGCCGCCCACGAACGGGCCCAGGTACACCTCGGAGACCTTTTCGCCAACTCCGATGATCAGGCCTCCGACAATGGCGCCCGGAACCGACGTCAGCCCACCCAGGATCACGACCGGCAATGCGCGCATTGCCACTGTGGCCAGGGAGAACTGCACACCCAGCTTGCTGCCCCAGATCATCCCGGCCACCAGGGCGACCACACCGGCGACGCACCAGACGATGACCCAGATTCGATTGAGCGGAATGCCGATCGATTGCGCGGCCTGATGGTCATCGGCCACTGCGCGCAGCGCCCGTCCGGTCCCCGTCTTCTGGAAGAAGAGTGTGAGCAACAACACCAGAATGGCGGCGATGAGCGCGGCGATCAGGTCTTCCTTGTCGACCAGGATGCCGCCCGGAAAGACGTTTTCGAACGCCATAACGGGTTCTTTCGGCATGCCGATGTTGAGCTTGTAGATGTCGCTGCCGAAAATGCTCTGGCCCAGGCCGTCGATGAAATAGGCGATACCCAGCGTTGCCATCAATAGCGTGGCGCCCTCCTGGTTGACGAGTTGGCGAAGCACCAGCCGCTCGATCAGCCAAGCCATGACGAACATGAAGAGGCCGGCCAGCACGAACGCTGCCAAACCCACCAGGAACAAGTTGTCGACTCCGGTCCATTGGGGAAGCCACTCGATGAAGCGCGCCATTGCCAGCGCCGCAAACAGTACCATCGCGCCCTGGGCGAAATTGAACACGCCGGACGCCTTGAAGATCAGCACGAAGCCCAGCGCCACCAGCGAATACAGCATCCCGGCCATGAGCCCGCCCAGCACTGTTTCGAGAAAGAATCCCATGATGCGTTGTCCTTAATGCGAGGTACCG
>DATNCB010000350.1:0-1345 GCA_035571715.1 Ramlibacter sp. | reverse complement strand
GTTCGCGAACAGCCGTTCGCGCATCGCCGGGTCGGCGAACTGCACGAAGATGGCCGCGACGCCGTCATACACAGCCTCCGGCCAGGCCAGTGAATCGCAATCGGCCACGGCGAAGTTGACCGACACGCCTTGCTCCGCCGCCATCCGGCGTGCCTTGGCCACACCGACTTCCGCGATGTCGAAGGCATCCACGGCCAGGCCGCGCCGAGCCAGCCAGACGCTGTTGCGGCCTTCGCCGTCGGCGACGCACAGCACGCGCTGGCCGGGGCGCCACACATCGGCGTGCGCGCGCAGCCAGGCATTGGGTTCCGTGCCGAACAGGTAACCGTCGGCTTCGAAACGGCGGTTCCACGTTTCGGCGGGATTTGAAAACGAGGTCTCGGCTGAAGTGCTCATGGACGGCTTATGCCTGCGGCCTGGCGCCGCTCAGCATCGACGCAATCACAGCCGGCGCCACCGGCTTGACCAGGTGCTGGTCGAAACCAGCCATCTCCGTCCTGAGGCGGTCGTCCTCGCGGCCCCAGCCGGTCACGGCGACCACTGTCATATGGGCGCCCCACGGCTGCGCGCGCAACCGCCGGCAAGCCTCGTACCCGTCCATCCGCGGCATGCCCAGATCGAGCAGCACGACATCGGGATTGAACTGGCTGGCCAGGTCGAGCGCTTCTACGCCGTCGAAGGCCGTGCGCACCTCATGGCCCAGCAAGTCGACGAGCATGCTCAGGCTGGTCGCCGCATCGTGGTTGTCGTCCACCACCAGCACTTTCATGACCTGCTCCCGGCGTGGACGCGCGAACGAGGCTGCTCCTGCGCCTGCTCCACTGGGATCGGCAGCCTGACGATGAATTCGCTGCCCTTGCCGAGTCCGGCGCTGCGTGCGTGCACCCGGCCCCCGTGCAAGTGAACCATCGTGCGCACCAGTGACAGGCCGATGCCCAAACCGCCTTCGCGCCGGGTGAACGGCTGGCCGACCTGCACGAACAGGCCGAAGATGTTTTCCAGGTCGTCGGGACGGATACCGCGGCCACTGTCCTTGATCGACACGTGCACTTCGCTTCCCGCGGGTTCGACGCTCAGATGGATACGGCCGCCCGGCTGCGAGTAATGCGCCGCGTTGTTCAGGAGATTGGAGACGACCTGCGCCAGGCGCACAGGGTCCGCATCCAGCATGATGGGGTGGGGCGGCAGCGACATCGACATCTGATGGCCCTTCGAATCGATGAGTGGTTTGTTCGCTTCCACCGCCGTCTGCACTGCCTGCACCACATCCATCCTTTCCTTGCGAAGTTCGATCATTCCATTGGCGATCCGGCTGACGTCCAGGAGATCGTCCAGCAGCCGGGCC
>DATNCB010000349.1:0-20729 GCA_035571715.1 Ramlibacter sp. | reverse complement strand
ATGGCGCACGTTTTTCTCGCGCAGGATGCTGCGCAGGTCGCCGGCCAGCGATTCCGCCTTCTTGGACAGGGCCGCCTGCATATCCACCTGCAGCATGAAGTGCACGCCGCCGCGCAAATCCAGGCCCAGGTACATGGGTGCAGCGCGCACCGCCGACAACCACTTGGGAGAGGCCGACAGCAGGTTCAAAGCCACCACATAGGACGGATCGCTCGGGTCGGGCACGAGTGCCTTCTGGACCGCATCCTTGGCCCGCAACTGCGTGTCACCGCTGTCGAGCCGGACCTTGACGGAGCTGCCCTCGAGCGAAATCGCCTCGGGCTTGATGCCGGCCGCACTCAGCGCCTGCTCGACGCGCGTGCGGGTCGTGCTGTCCACCTTGACAGTGGCTTTGCCGGAAGACACCTGCACGGCAGGCGCTTCACCGAAGAAATTGGGCAGCGTGTAGATCGCCCCCACGAGCAACGCGATCACAATGATCGCGTACTTCCAGACCGGGTATCGGTTCATAGTAACGAGGTGAAAACATGGGTGCTGCGCACCCCTGTCCTTCGGTTATTTAATGGTGCCTCGCGGCAAAACCTGCACGACGGCGCTACGCTGTATCTGCACTTCGATGCCGTTCGCAATCTCGACGCCGATATAGACGTCGCCCAGCTTGGTCACCTTGCCCAGTACGCCGCCGGCGGTGGCCACTTCGTCTCCCTTGGCCAGGGCGTCGATCATGGTCCGGTGCTCCTTCGACCGTTTCATCTGCGGCCTGATCATGACGAAGTACAGCACCACAAACATCAGCACCAGCGGCAGCATGCTCATCAGTGACGACTGCATGTCGCCCCCGGTGGTCTGGGCAAAGGCGGAAGAAATGAACACAGCGGCTCCAGAATGGTTATTTTGTTGAAGTTCGCCCGCAGTCAAGCGGGCACAACATGTTGTGCCGCAGAGCGAAACCGTTCAATTGTATGACGCGCAGCTGCAGTAATAAGTTGTAACTCGACGGGGAGGCCCGATATCCGTGCCAAGGATCGTCAGGCCGCCCGGCGCGCGCTGTCGGGCTGCTGCCACTGGGCCATCAACTGCTGCCACTGCGTCCGCGCGGCGGCCAGATTGCGTTCCTTGACATGTCCGAAGCCCTTGATCTGCTCGGGAATGCGCGCAATCTCGACCGCCTGAGCATGATTGGCGGCGTCCAGCGCAGCGATCAGCTGCTCGATACTGCGGCGGTACTCCGAAGGAAGGGCTCGCTCGGCGCGGCGTTCAGGTGTTGCCCCAAAAACGTCGAGCGGCGTGCCGCGCAAAGCCTTGAGCTTCGCGAGGAAGCGGAACGCCGTCAGCATGGCTGGCCCGTACTTCTTCTTCTGCAGCTCGCCCTTCTCGTTGCGTTTGGCCACGAGCGGCGGCGCCAGATGGAAGTTCACCTTGTAGTCGCCCTCGAACATGGCGGCGATCTTTTCGTGGAAGCCGCTTTCCGCGTGCAGCCGGGCGACCTCGTATTCGTCCTTGTAGGCCATCAGTTTGAAGAGATAGCGTGCGACCGCCTCAGCGAGCGTGGTCTTGCCCAGCGGCGCTTCGGCGAGCCGGACCTTTTCGACGAAGCTGCGGTAGCTGTCCGCATATGCCGAATTCTGGTAAGCCGTGAGGAATTCGACCCGCCGCGCCACTACCGTTTCCAGCGTTTCGCGCTTCCTGAGTTCCACCACCTGCGCCGGCGCCAGCAGGCTTTCCACTTGAGCCCAGTCGTGGGCCGCGCGCCGTCCCCAGGCAAAAGCTGCCTTGTTGTTATCGACCGCCACGCCGTTGAGTTCGATGGCCCGCAGCAGCGATTCACGGCCAAGCGGGATCCAGCCCTTTTGCCACGCATAGCCCAACATCATCGGGTTGGTGTAGATGCTGTCGCCCATCAGCTTGCTTGCCGCCGCGTCGGCGTTGAAAGCGGCCACGCTCTCCGGCCCGACTGCCTTGGCGATTTCGACGGCGCAGGCGTCGGCCGGGTTGGCCCAGTTGGCGTTCTTCACGAATGCTGCCGTCGGTGCGCTGTGCGCGTTCAGGGCCACGCGAGTGCGGCCCTCGCGCATGCGCAGCACCGTTTCCGTCCCCGCCGTGACGATCGGGTCGCAGCCGATGACCAGGTCCGCCCCGGCCATGCTCACCCGCGTCGTGCGGATGTCGTCCTGCCGTTCCCCGAGGAGCACATGACTCCAGGTCGCGCCGCCCTTTTGCGCCAGGCCCGCCGCGTCTTGCGTGACGATGCCTTTGCCCTCGATGTGCGCTGCCATCCCGATCAGTTGACCGATGGTGATCACGCCAGTGCCGCCCACGCCGGCCACCACGATGCCGTACGCGCCGCGCATCGACGGCAGGTCCGGCTCCGGCACCTCGACGTCGTAAGGCGAAGGCGCTTGCGCCTTGGCTTTGCCCTTGAGTTTTCCACCCTCCACGGTCACAAAGCTCGGGCAAAAGCCCTTCAGGCAGCTCATGTCCTTGTTGCAGGTGCTCTGGTTGATGGTGCGCTTGCGGCCGAACTCGGTTTCCAGCGGCTCGACCGACAGGCAGTTGCTCTTGGCGCTGCAGTCGCCGCAGCCCTCGCAGACCAGGTCATTGATCACGACCCGCACCGCCGGATCGACCAGGGTTCCGCGCTTGCGGCGGCGCCGCTTTTCGGTGGCGCAGGTCTGGTCGTAGATGATGGCGGTCGTGCCCTTGATGGCGCGGAATTCACGTTGGATGCGGTCCAGCTCGTCGCGGTGGTGCACCTGGACGCCGGGTGGCAGTTTCGCTGACCCGTATTTCTCCGGCTCGTCGGTGACGATCACCTCTTTCGCCACGCCTTCCGCCATCAAGCTGTGCGCGATCTGGCTCACCGAATGCCCTTCGGGCCGCTCACCAACCTGCTGGCCGCCCGTCATGGCGACCGCGTCGTTGTACAAAATCTTGTATGTGATGTTCACGCCCGCGGCGATGGACTGGCGGATCGCCATCAAGCCGCTGTGAAAATAGGTGCCATCGCCCAGGTTGGCGAACACGTGCTGCTCGGTCGAAAACGGCTGCTGGCCGACCCACGGCACGCCCTCGCCGCCCATCTGCGTGAAGCCGATGGTGGCGCGGTCCATCCATACCGCCATGAAGTGGCAGCCGATGCCGGCCATCGCACGCGATCCTTCCGGCACCACGGTGGAAGTGTTGTGCGGGCAGCCCGAGCAGAACCACGGCTGGCGATCGGCCTTGACTTCGAGCACCTGCATCGAGCGCTCCTTGGCTTCGAGCACCGCCAGCTGCGAATCGATACGCGCGCCCAGGTCGCCCTCGACACCCAGTTTCTTCAGCCGATGCGCGATGGCGCGAGCGATCAGCGCGGGTGACAGGTCGGCGTTGGCGCGCAGCAGGGTATGCGCAGTCGGATTGGCCATCGACCACTCGCCGCCCGAGAAATCGCCCTCCGGCTGATCGAACTTGCCCACCACGTTGGGCCGAACGTCCGGCCGCCAGTTGTAGAGCTCTTCCTTCACCTGGTATTCGATGATCTGGCGTTTTTCTTCCACCACCATGATCTCGTGCAGGCCCTGCGCGAATTCGCGGGTGCCTTGCGCTTCCAGCGGCCAGACCACACCGACCTTGTGCAGGCGGATGCCCAGCTGCCGGCAGGTATCCTCGTCCAGGCCCAAATCCTGGAGCGCCTGGCGCGTGTCGTTGTAGGCCTTGCCGCTGGCGATCAAGCCAAAGCGATCGTGCGGCCCTTCGATCGCGTTGTAGTTCAGCCGGTTGGCACGAACATAAGCCAGCGCCGCATACCACTTGTAGTCGAACAGCCGCGCTTCCTGCGCCAGCGGGGCGTCGGGCCAGCGAATATGCAAGCCGCCCGGGGGCATCTGGAAGTCCGTTGGAATCCTGATGTGGACGCGCTCCGGGTCGATCATGGCGGTGGCGCTGGACTCGACGATCTCCTGGATCGTCTTCATCCCGGCCCAAACGCCGGAAAAGCGGCTCATCGCAAACGCATGGATGCCCAGGTCCAGGATTTCCTGCACGCTGGCCGGAAAGAACACCGGCAGGCCGCAGGCCTTGAAGATATGGTCGCTCTGGTGCGCGGCCGTCGAGCTCTTGGCCACATGGTCGTCGCCGGCGACAGCGATGACACCGCCCCAGGGCGTGGTCCCGGCCAGGTTGGCGTGTTTGAAGACGTCGGAGGTCCGGTCCACGCCCGGGCCCTTGCCATACCAGATGCCGAACACGCCGTCGAATTTCTGCGTGCCCGCCGGCGCAAAGCCCAGTTGCTGGGTGCCCCAGATGGCGGTGGCCGCCAGTTCCTCGTTGACGCCCGGCTGGAACACGATGTTCTGGGCCTTGAGGTACTTGCCGGCCTTCCACAGCGCCTGGTCATATCCGCCCAGCGGCGAGCCGCGATAACCGCTGATAAAGCCGGCCGTGTTCTTGCCGGCCTGTGCATCGCGCAGCCGCTGCAGCATCGGCAGCTTCACCAGCGCCTGCACGCCGCTCATGAATGCGCGTCCGTAGTCGAGCGAGTACTTGTCGTCGAGTGCGACCGTTTCCAGGGCCTTGCGGATGTGTTCGGGCAGCGGGGCGTTCATGGACGTCTTGTCTCCTGGAGCTTTGAGAAATTGCGGCCTCGTGGGCCGGACTGGGGCAGGCGTGCGCCGGGTCGGCGCTCACCCTGAGCGGACTGCAAAGTGTATGCCCGCCGCAGCGATATGTGTTTGCTTTTCATGCCCGGATATCGCCTAACATGGCAAGATCCTTTCCCCAATCCCGCCTTCATGGACACACTCGACAAGTTTGATGCCGCTATCCTCAAGGAATTGCAGGCCGACGGGCGCCTCACCAACGCCGAACTCGCGCAGCGAGTGGGATTGTCGGCCGCACCGTGCTGGCGGCGCGTGCGGGCGCTGGAACAAGCCGGCTACATCAAGGGCTATCACGCGGAGATCGACCGTCACAAGATCGGATTGGGCGTGCTGGCATTCGTGCGGCTGGACGCCGACCGCAACACCGGCGAACTCACGCGCGAGATGGAAGAGGCGATCCGCCAGATCCCGGAAATCGTCTCCTGCCACTACATCAGCGGCGCCGGCACGTTCGAGCTGCAGGTGGTTTCGCGCGACCTGGATACGTTTTCGCAGTTCGCCCGCAAGGTCCTGATCAATCTGCCCAATGTGAAAGACCTGCACACCAGTTTTTCGCTCGGCGAAGTGAAGGCCAGCAGCAGCTTGCCGCTGTCGCATCTCGGCGCGCGTCCGGCATAGTGTCAATCGCGCACGCAGTGCGCCACCAGCGGCGCCAGCGGATAGTGCAGGATCGCCTCGCGGCCGCTGGCCCCCAGTCCGAATTCGGCGCGCATGCGCGCATTGCTGTAGACCGTCTGCTGCGGCGTGGTGCCGCCGGCGTCGCGCAGCAGCACGTCGTTGCCCAACGGCCCGGCATCGATGCTCGCCGAGTCGTCTGCGAAGCGGACCGTGAACGCGACGCCCTCATCGCAGCGGTACTGGTCAACCGGCGCGCCGGGACCGGCTGGCTCAGCCGGGGCGGTCGGCGCAACCGGGCCGGCCGGTGCAGGCTGCGCCGCCGGCGCCGAGGCGGTACCGCCCAACAACACGGCCGCCCCCAGGGCGAGCACCAGGGATTTCGCCATCGCTGCTTTCCTTTGAACGCAAAACCCCCGGCATTTTGCGGCCGCGCCGGCGACTTGTGTGGCGAGGCGCGCGGCCGCGTTCAGCGCGGCCACAGCACCCACAGGCGCAGCGGCTGCTTCAGGCGCCCCGCCAGCTCGC
This sequence comes from Ramlibacter sp., assembly GCA_035571715.1. Taxonomy (GTDB): domain Bacteria; phylum Pseudomonadota; class Gammaproteobacteria; order Burkholderiales; family Burkholderiaceae_C; genus Ramlibacter. Next base: position 14,946 of record DATNCB010000349.1, on the reverse strand, counting down.
CTGCCTGCGGCCCCCAGCCGGTGAAGTAATCCGCACGCATAGCGCCGACGATGGCGCTGCCGGTGTCTTGCGCCAACACCAGGCGTTGCAGAGTTGCGGCGGGGCCGGTCGATACCAGCCAGACCGGCGTCCCGTAGGGGATGCTGTCCTTGTCGACGGCGATCGAGCGGCCCGGCGTCAGCGGCACCCCCTGCGCGCCGCGCGGGCCAAAGGCCGAGTCGAATTCGCTCAGCGGCTCCTCACGGAAGAACACCGTCCTCGGATTGCTCCACAGCATCTCCTTGACGCGCTGCGGGTTCTGGGCCGCCCAGGCCTTGATCCCGGGCCACGATGCATCGCGCAGCGCGCCTTGCTGCAGCAGCCAGCTGCCCACGCTGCGGTACGGTTGCTCGTTGCTGGCGGCAAATGCCAGCCGCACGGTACGCACGCTGCCGTCGGGTTCGGCCACGCGGATTCGCCCCGAGCCCTGGACTTGCAGCGCCAGCGCGTCGAGCGGGTCGGCAACGTAGACGATCTCGCGGCCGCGCAGTGCAGCGCGAGCCTCCGGCAGCGTTTCGATTTCCTGTCGCGTGTACCAGGGCCTGCGTCCGGCCAGGTTCACGGGCGGGCGGTACAGCGGAACTTGATGCAGCGCCGTCGGCTGGCGGCTGGCTTCGAGCACCGGCTCGTAATACCCGGTCAGCAGCCCTTCGGCCGGGCCGGCCAGCGGTTCGACCCGGTACGGTTGCAGCCGCTGCATCATCCAGGCACGCTGATCCGCACCCGAGCCGATCGACAGGCGCCGCACCTCGGGACACATCGCGGCGAAGGCAGGGCCAGGGCGCTCGCAGCTCTTGAGCCACGCGTTCCAGGCCTCGTGCAGCGCGTCCTCGCCAAAGCCGGGCAGCTCGGACCAGGGCACCGGCTGCCAGCGGCTCTTGCCCTGCAGCAGCGGCGCGGGCAGCGGCGCCGTATCGGCCGGTGCGTGTGGCGCGGCGGGCGGTCTCGCCGGAACTTCATCGGACCGGGGCAGCGGCACGCTGGCGCAGCCGGCCAGCATTCCTACAATCGCGGCATTCCAAAGGGAACGGCTCATGCTACTCATTCTGCTGGAAGCGCTACTGGCCCTGGTGCTGCTGGTGCTGATCGTCTGGTGGACCATGTTCTCGGGGCGCAAGAAGGGCGAGCCCTGGCGCGGCGGCGAGGAAAAATAGGCACTGCGGTCGAGAACGCCGGATTGCTACAGGTGGCGCAGCATGTTCGCCAGTTCGACCGCCGACTTCACTTCCATCTTGTCGAATACCCGTGCCCGGTGCACTTCCACGGTCCGCACGCTGATATCGAGTTGGTCCGCGATCAGCTTGTTGGGCAGACCCTCGACAACGAGCCGCATCACGTCGCGCTCGCGCTCGGTGAGGTCGGCCATGCGAGCCTGCAACAGCAGCTTCTCGCGGCGCGCCGCCAGCACCTCCTGTGAACGGGCGATCGCGTGCTCGATGCGGTCGACCAACGCGTTGTCGGAAAACGGCTTCTCGCAGAAATCGAACGCGCCGCGCTTGACCATGTCGACGGCGGTGGGCACATCGGCATGGCCGGTCAGGAAGATCACCGGCATCACCTCGACCAGACCGCGCTCGGCCAGCTTGTCGAACAGCGCCAAGCCGCTCATGCCGGGCATACGAACGTCGAGCAGCAGGCAGCAGGGCTGCTCGGGCGAGTAGCCGGCCTGCAGCATGGCCTCGAACTCCGCGCCGCCGGCATAGCTTTCGCTCAGCAGGTGGCGTGAGCGCAGCAGCCAGGCCAGCGCCTCGCGCACGCTGGCATCGTCGTCGACGATAAAAACGGTGGCGTTGGCGGAAGGCTGCATCAGGGGCTTATGGTGCTGTCACCGGCAAGGTGAACTTGAAAATCGTACCTTGCGGACGGTTGGGCTCGAACCCGAGGAATCCCCCATGCTGCTCCACCACGGTGCGGCACAGGCTCAGGCCCAGGCCCATGCCTTCGGCCTTGGTCGTGAAAAATGGCGTGAACAGCTGCTGCTTCACCTGGTCGGGAATGCCCGGTCCGACATCGGTCACCGAAAACTCGAGCCAGCTTTTGCCCGGCGCCGTGTCGCCGCTGGAGGCGCGGCGCACCTCGATCAGCAGGGCCGGCGCTGTCACCTTCGCCTGGTCCATCGCCTGCATCGCATTGCGCGCCAGATTGAGCAGCACCTGTTCGACCATGGTGTGATCGCACAAGATGGCCGGCAGGCCTTGCTTCAGCCGGGTTTCCACCCGCACCCCGAGCTTGCGCGCCTGCAAGCTGACCAGCGGCATGATGGCGTCCAGCAGCGCCTGCGGTGCGACCGCCGAGCGCTCCTGGTCGCGCCGGCGGACGAAGTCATGCACGCTCTTGATCACCTTGCCGGCGCGCTCGGCCTGTTCGGCGATGCGGCGCATCGCCACCTCGATGTCGGCCATGGCATCCGCATCACCGTCCGCGGCGCTTTCCGATGCCACGTGCGATTTCAGCAGGTTCATCGATCCGGTCGCGTAGCTGGAAATGGCGGCCAGCGGCTGGTTCAGCTCGTGGCTGAGCAGCGATGCCATTTCGCCGACGGTAGCCAGCCGCGCGGTCGCCTGCAGCCGCTCCTGGCTGGCGCGCGAGAGTTCTTCCACGCGCCGCTGTTCGCTGATGTCCAGGAAGGCGCTCATCCAGCCGGTCTGGAGACCGTCGTGATTGATCAGGGGTGCCTCGATGATCAGCACCGGGAAGCGCGAGCCGTCCTTGCGCATGAACACCGACTCATAGCCTTCCCGCGGCGGCGCGTGATCGCTGGACAGCCGCACGTCCTGGCGCTTCTGGTATTCGCCAGCCAGTTCGGGCGGCCAATACGGCGCGGGCGCCGTATTGCCCAGGAGCTCCTCGGCGGAGAAGCCGACCATCTGGCAAAACGCCGGGTTCACGTACGTGATGCGTCCCTGCAGGTCGCGTGCGCGCAATCCGGTGACCAGCGAATCCTCCATCGCCTTGCGGAAAGCCAACGCGTCGGCCAGGTCCTGTTCGGCGCGCAGGCGCCGGCGCATGTCCTTGCCCAGCAGCACCAGCACCGAGACCAGCGCGATCGACATCGCTGTGACCAGCGCGGTGAGGACATTGGGGAACACGTCCGGTGCGCCGCGCCAGCTGTCCATCCGCAGCACCATCGTGTAGCCGGGCAGGTCCAGCAGTTGCTGCGAGGTGAAGACGCGGCTGCCGCGGCGGGCCGCCCCGTGCAACGCCAGCCGGGTGCCGTCGGCTTCGGTGAACGAAACCTCCTGGCTGCGCATGATCTGCGGGCCGACCAGCGCCGACAGGATTTCACTCAGCGAATAGGTCGCCACGATGTAGCCGGTGAGATGGCCCGCCGTCACCTGCGGCAGGCACAGTTCCATCACCTCCACGCCCAAGCCGTCCAACAGCGGGACAAAGTAGCTGCTTGAATAGGCCGGGCCGCTGAGGCGCCGGCCATTGGCACACGCCAGCGCCACGTCGGGCTGGGCGTTGGACCGGCCCAGGCGCGCGAAGATCGGCGTGCGATACGGAGAGTCCTCGAAAGCCAGCGTTTCAAGGGCAGCGTCGCGCCATTCGATGCGCATCCATTCGCGGTGCTCGCGGAGCAGCCGGGCCGCCTCGCCGCTCCAGGAGGCGCGCGTCGGATGACCGGCCTGCAAGGCTTGCAGACTCTGCACGTTGCGGGTCAGGCCCGAGCGGATATCGATGAGGGCGTCGGTCGTGTCGCGCTCCAGCTTGCTTTGCACCTGGCTGGCCTCGTAGCGCCCGGCCAGCCAAACCAGCGTGACCAGCAGGGCCGCCACCAATGCGATCAGAAGTGCCCACAGCGCCCAGCGCCGATAAGCCGGGATGCGGCGCGGGCCGAACAGTGTGGGAGCCGCGGACGCCTGCGCAGCGTTCATAGCACCCGGTGTTCCAGCGCCGGCAGTTCCAGCCGCAGCCGGGCCTGGCGCGCGGCGTCCAGGTCCGCGGTGACGACGCCGGGGCCTTCGGCGCGTTCGGCCAGCACGCGCCCCCACGGATCGACCACCATGCTGTGGCCCCAGGTGCGCCGGCCATTCTCGTGCACGCCGCCCTGCGCCGGCGCGATGACGTATGCCAGGTTCTCGATCGCGCGGGCGCGCAGCAGCAGTTCCCAGTGCGCCTGGCCCGTCACATAGGTGAAGGCGCTGGGCACCAGCAGCACGTCGGCGGCCAGCGCGCGATACAGCTCCGGAAAGCGCAGGTCATAGCACACGCTCAGGCCGATACGCCAGCGCTGCCCCTCGGCAGCGGTCAGCTCGAACGCCGCCGGTTCGCGCCCGCCCTCGATCAGGCGCGTTTCGTCCTGGCGTTCGCTCCCGTTGTCAAACTTGAAGAGGTGAATCTTGTCGTAGCGCGCCACGCATTCGCCTGCCGGCGAGAAGACGAGCAGCGTATTGCGTACGTGGGCGTCGTCGCTGGCGGCCAGCGGCAGGGTTCCCCCGGCGAGCCAGATCCCCAGGTCGACGGCGGCCTGCGCCAGGAAGCGCTGCACCGGACCGGCTCCGAAGCTTTCGCGCGCTGCCAGCTTGTCACTGTCGCGTCGACCCATGAGGCAGAAATTTTCCGGCAGCACGGCCAGCTGCGCGCCGGCCTGCGCCGCTTGCTCCAGCAGGGCTCGGGCGCTGTCCAGGTTGCCCTGAAGCGACGCTCCAGAAACCATCTGGACCGCGGCGACTTTCATCAGTTGGTCTTTCCGATGCGCGGATCGCTCACCGCGTCGGCGCGCCCATCGGCGGCTGACTTGCGATTGACGCGCGTGATGCGCGGATCGGCCCAGGTGCCATCGATCTGGAATTCCTGGGTAGCTGCGCGCATCAGGGGCTGGCGCAGGAACAGCTGTGCCAGGAAGGTGCCCAGCCCGATGGCCGGGTTGATCACGCTAGCCACGAGCGAAGCGGTACCAGCGTTGATCTCGGGGATGACGACCACCTTGATGTCCTGCGTTTCGCGCGCGATGTCGGCCTTGCCCTCCATCAGCACCGCCGCATTCACGCCCTTCATCTGAAGATTGTTGGTGGCCGCTATGCCCTGCTGGATGGTGACGTCGCCGCGCAGGAAATCAAAAGCGAAGCCCTCGCTGAAGACGTCGCGAAAATCCAGTGCCAGCCGCCGAGGCAGCGACTGCAGGCTGAGCACGCCCAGCAGCTTGGCCAAGCCCGGGTCGGCCTTGAGAAATTGCCCGGCTTCGACGCCGACATAGAAGTTGCCGTTCATCGAGGGGTAATCCAGCGTCAGCGGCGAACCCAGCCACGACACCTGACCCTCCATGCGCCCTTTGCCACGCCGCACCACGTCCTTCATGCCAAAGCGCCCCAACAGTTGGCCCGAGTCCGAGATGTCGAGCTTGAAATTCATGACCGTGCGCCGCCGCTCGGCCGCAGGAGTGGGGTCGGGCCTGGGGCCACCGGCCGGCACCGCCTGCGCGTTCAGCGCGGCCCAGTTGCCGGTAGCGCTGAAACTGGCCTCCGGCATGCTGAGGTTGAGCTTGTTCAGGCGCCACTCGCGCACGCCGCCTTCACGTGCGACGGTGCCGGCGCCCCGGTTCACCGCATCGATCTCCAGCCGCCCGAGTTTCTTGCCGCGCAGATCGAAGTCATCCACCACCACATCGAGGGCTGGCAACTTGTCGGGCTGCTCGTCCAGCAGAGTCTCCACGTCCTTCGCCGCCGAGGCCGCTATCACCAGGCGCGCCAGCCGCGCGTGCAGCCGGCCCGCGCCGGCTCCGGCCGATTGCCGGTATTCGACATAGCCGTTGAGTTCGCTGGCATCGACATTGCCGCGCCAGGTCAGACCGTCGCGCGAACCCCCGACCACCACGTTGTGCAGCGTGCGTCCTCCAAAGGTGAGTTCCTTTGCGCGCACGGCCATGACCGTGGGCAGGTAGCCCAGCGCCGGGTTGCCCGCGGACGTACGTGCGGCCGCCGCGGCGGCCGGGCTGCCTGCCGTGGTGCGGCCCAGCACCTCTTCCCAGGCGTCGAAGTTGACGCTGGCCAGGTTGATGTTGGCCATCACCCCCTGCTCCTGCGCCGGCTCGAATTCGCCCGGGGCGGTACCGACCCGGATGCCGCCGCGGATGACGCGGGGCTCGGCGCTGGAGACGTCGCGCACATACACGACCGACACCGCCCGGCCGACGTCAAGCGAGATCTGATCTTGCAGCCGCTGCGGCCCGCCGGCCGCGGCTGCGCCGGGTGCATCACGCACCAGGACATTCTCGTAGCGCAGCGGCAGCGCCGCTTCCGCCGTCTTGCCCAGCGGCGGCGGCAGGTTCAGCGCCAGCCCCTGCAAATTGGTCGACAGCGAGATCTCGGGCACGCCGCGCCGGAACACCAACGAAAGGGCGTAGGCGGCGCTGCCACTGGCGTCCTTGGCGACGCGGGAAACGAAACCCAATTCCTTGGCCTGGCGCAGGCCCTCGGCGGTGAGAGTGCCCTGCGCCCGCAGCACCACGGCGGTGTCGGATCCAGCGGGCGGCGACACGCCCGTGGCCCGCGCTCCGCCTTCCAATCGCACCTCGCCGCCCAGGGCGCGCGCACGGGCTCCAACCAGCGCAAAGCCGCGCTCGGTGAAAGTGACTGCGCCGAACGATCGCGCCAGCAGCGGGCTGTCGGGGGTGATCTGGATATCGTTGCCGGCGAAGGTGACGCTGCCCTGGACCTTGGATTGCTCCAGCGCGGCGATCGGCAGGTCCAGCCGCAGGCGCACATCGGCGCTACCACTGCCAGTGGACTTGGCCAACGCGTTGCCGATCATTCCCGACACCGGCGATCCATTGACGATGCCCAGTGCCTGGACCATCGGACCGCGAACTTCGCCCGTCACCGCCACGGTCGTCGCACGCCAGTTGGGGATCTGCGCCTCGGCCTTGACCTGCAAGGCGGGCGCGCCGGTGAAGCGGCCCAGCGCGCGCCTGACCTGCATGCCGTTGCGCTCGAACAGCAGTTCGCCCGAGAGTTCGGTCAACGCCGGCCAGGGAACGGCTGTTTTGGTGACGGTGCGCGGCACGAACGCGAATGTCACGTCGCGTACGTCGGCGGACACGTGGAACTCGCCCTGCCTGGGGTCGATGAATGGAAAGTCGCGCAGGTCGCCCTTGACGCGAAACTTTGCGCCGGTCGCGTTTCCCTGGACCACCGACTCGCGCACGTAGTCACGCGCCCGCTTGGGCACGCCCAGCGGTAGGTAGCGGTGCACCCTGGCGCCATCGGCGCGGCTCATGCTCGCCTGCAGGTCGAGCACGCCCGGGAAACGCCCCCGCGCCGTATTACCGGTGCGCCAGCTGCCGCGTCCCTCACCCTGGGCGTCGGCGTTGCTGAACTTGAGGTTGGAGATCGAAGCCGAAATGTCCTGGCCCTTGACTTGCCACTGCAGGTCGGCCGAAAGCGCGTCGATGGCGATCACCGGGTCTTCGAATATGCCCGGCAGATCGACCGCGCCTTGTTGTACCGCGAGTTTGCCCTTGCCGCCGGCTTGCGTCAGCTCGAAGTCGAGCGCTGCGTCGCGCACGCCAGGCGTGCCGGCCCGCACGGCGGCTCCGGCCGCCGCCTCGCCCGGCCGGGCGGCGATTTCCAGTCGCACGGCCCGCCCGCGGGCTTCGTACGTTTGCAAGCCATCGAGCGGGCCTTCCCATTTGGCGTGCAGCCTTTCGACCAGTCCCTTCGGCCCATAGGCCGCGAGCGCGGCATGGGTTGAAGCGCCCAACGGCAAGTGTGCAGCGATCTGCCCCAGCGCGAACAGGTCAAGATTGTCGGCGCGGATCTCGCCGCGCGCCGGCCGTTTTCCCTCGGCTGCCGTCCACTGCAGGAACACGTTGCCGCCGGGCCAGCGCTGGCCCTCCGCAGTTTCGAACTGCAGCCGTTGGGTTTCGAATTCGAACCCGCCCTCCAGGCGCTTGCCGCCAATGCGGCCGGAGACTGAGCGCAAAGCCAGCGGCGTCAGCGCTGCGCCCAGCGTGGTACTCACATCGGCCAGCACGATGTCGGCCACGCCGCCGGTCAGGTTGCCGCCTCCGATGTCGGCCCAAGCCCGCACGGCACCGTGGCCATCGCTGATCTCGACGCCGAAATTCGCGTAGCGCCGCAACTGCGAAACATCGACGTGGGCAAAGTCGGCGTGGGCTTGGCCGTCCCATTCATGCCAGTTGCCGTGATGGGTGGACAGCAACGGCTGGCGAAACAGGCCGCGTACGCTGAAGCGTTCGCCCCACGCGGCGGGTGGCGTCGCGTCCAGCCGCAGCGCGTGCCGGCGCGTGCTGTTGCGCATGACGAAGTCGACCTGGTCCAGCGCGAGCGGCGGGGCAGCGCGCATTTCGTCGGTCCAGCGCACCGTTCCGTTGCGGATCACGAACTCGGTTTGCCGGAAAAACCAGTCGGCGGCGCGCCCGTCGTTGCCGCTTTCGCGCGAAAAATCCAGCCCAGCCACGAAGATGTGGCCGTCCGCAGCACGGCGCACGTCCAGTTGCGGCCGGTCGACGTAAAGCTGCTCGAACCCCAGGTTCCACAACGACCGGGGCGACAGGGCCGCCAGTACCCGCGGCAGGCGCAGGGCTTCACGCCCCTGCGGGTCCAGCAGCACCACATCGCTGAGCTCGAAAGAAGGGATCAGGCCTTCGCTGCGGGCGGCGATGCTGCCGATGCGCACCGGTACCCCCAGGACGCGCCCGGCTTCGATTTCCAGCGCGGGGCGAAGCTCACCGATTCGGGGCACAATCCACGCGTGAAGCGATCCCCAGGCCACCACCAGCACCAGCCAGGCAGCGAGCAGAAGCCACAAAAACCATTTCGCAGCGGTGGCATAAGCCTTCAGTGGACCTGACGGAGACGGCGGCGAGGCGTTCATGAAAACTTGGAAGTGGCAGGAATTATGACCCCCGGCGGTGCTTTGGGTTCGCCGCAGGCAGTCGCTTTCCTGTCAGACAACGGCCCGTACGCAAAGCTGGCCGAGCGGACCGCCGGCGCCGCCCTCCTGTCGTCGTACTCCCGCTTCGCGCAGCGCTTGCGCCGGCGTTACAGCGCCGAACTTGCCCTGCTGCCGCCAGGCCATCCAGCGCTGCCGATGATGGCCCTTGCCTACGCTGCCTTGCGCGAGCGCGGCGACGATGCCGGCACTGCCCTGCGCATCCTGCGCCAGCTGGTCCTGGAGCGCCTGATCGGCCTGGACTGCGACCAGCAGGTGCCACTGGGAGTCGTAACGCGCGCGATGACCGATCTGGCCGAATTCGCGCTGGATGTCGCCTGCAGCGAGGCGCGGCGGGACCTCGATGCGCAGCATGGCGCGCCCCTCGGGCCGGCCGGCGAGCGCGTGGAACTCTGGGTGGTCGGCATGGGCAAGCTTGGCGCGCGCGAGCTCAACGTCTCCAGCGACATCGACATGGTCTATATCTATGAGCACGACGGAGAGACCGCAGGTCTGGAGCGGGGCCGCGGCCGTATTTCGAATCACGAATACTTCGCCAAGGCGGTGCGGACCATCTTCGGCCTGATCGGCGATACCACCGAGCACGGCTTCGTGTTTCGAGTCGACCTGGCGCTGCGCCCCAATGGCAACTCGGGGCCGTCGGCGGTCCCGCTCGGCGCGCTCGAGGACTATTTCCAGGTGCAGGGACGCGAGTGGGAGCGCTTTGCCTGGCTCAAGAGCCGGGTGGTCGCGCCGCGCGCCTGCGTCGAAAGCGGAGCGGCGCAGGGACTGCGATCCGCGGTGTTGCCGTTCGTGTTCCGCCGCTATCTGGACTACAGCGTGTTCGACTCGCTGCGTGTGCTGCACAAGCAGATTCGCGAGCATGCGGCCAAGCGCAGTGCCGGCCGTCCCGAGCGGGCCAACGACGTCAAGCTGTCGCGCGGCGGCATCCGCGAGATCGAATTCACGGTGCAGCTGCTGCAGGTGGTGCGCGGCGGCCAGTACCCCGAGCTGCGCACCCGGCCGACCTTGCAGGCGCTGCAGCGTATCGCGGCCGCGGGCCTGATGCCGCAGGCGACCGCCGACGCATTGGCTCGTGCCTACGAGTTCCTGCGCCGGGTCGAACACCGCATCCAGTACCTGGACGACCAGCAGACCCATGTGCTGCCGATGGGCCGCAGCGACGACGACGGCGACCTGAACTGGATCGCCAGAACCATGGGCTTTGCCGACTGCTGCCCTTTCCTGCACGAGCTCGACACGCATCGCGAACTGGTCGCCCAGGAGTTCGACACCCTGTTGGGCGCGCGCCCCGGCGAATGCAAGGCCTGCGGCGGGCCCAAGAACGGCAAGCCGCCGGCGCCCGACCTGGACACACTGCTGGAACAGCTGCCCGCCAAGCTGCGCGAGCGCATGACCGTGTGGCAGCGGCATCCGCGCGTGCTGGCGCTGCGCGAGGATGCCCGCGCCCGGCTATGGCGGCTGATCGCACGCACCGCGCAATGGCTGGGCGAGGGCCGGGTGAGCGAAGAGGTCGTCCTGCGCATGGCCGACTGGATCGAGCCGCTGCTGCGGCGCGAAAGTTATCTGGCCTTGTTGCTGGAGCGCCCCGGTGTGCACGAGCGGCTGCTGCGCGTACTGGGCGCGGCGCGCTGGCCGGCGCGCTACCTGCTGCAGCACCCCGGCGTGATCGACGAGCTGGCCAACGACATGATGCTGTCCGAACGCTTCATGCCGCAGGAGTTCGAAAGCGAACTGGAACATCGGCGCCGCTCGCTGCAGATCACTGGTGAAGACGACGACGAAGCGCTGCTGAACCTTCTGCGGCGCGCCCATCATGCCGAAGTGTTCCGAACGCTGGCGCGCGACGTGGAAGGGCGGCTGACGGTGGAGCAGGTGGCCGACGAATTGAGCGCGCTGGCCGACGCCGTGCTGCGCCTCACGTCGCGCTGGTGCTGGCAGCGCCTGAAAAGCCGCCATCGCGAGACGCCGCAGTTCGCCATCATTGCTTACGGCAAGCTCGGCGGCAAGGAACTGGGCTACGGCAGCGACCTGGACATCGTGTTCGTCTATGAAGACGAGGACGAGCGCGCGCCGGAGGCCTATGCAGCATTCGTGCGCAAGCTGATCAACTGGCTGGTCACCAAGACGGCCGAAGGCGACCTGTTCGAGATCGACACGGCACTGCGCCCCAACGGCAGCTCGGGACTTCTGATCACCACTTTCGAGGCCTACGCCAACTACCAGCAGCGGCGCGGCAGCAACACCGCCTGGACCTGGGAACACCAGGCGATGACGCGGGCGCGTTTCGTGTTGGGCCCGGAAGACATGGCGGTCACGCCGGCGGCCCGTCAGTTGGCCGCGCAACACAGCTTGCGCGAACGCTTCGACGCCGTGCGGCAAGCCGTGATCACCGCACCGCGCGACGTCGCCGCATTGCGCAGCGAGATCATCGCCATGCGCGACAAGGTGCGCGCGGCCCACCGGGTACGGGATGATCGGTTCGACGTCAAGCACAGTCCCGGCGCGATGGTCGATGCCGAGTTCGCCGTGCAGTTCCTGGTGCTGTCGCAAGCCGCGCGGCACCCCGAACTGATCCCCAATGTCGGCAACATCGCTTTGCTGCAGCGCGCGGAAGCCTCCGGACTTTTGCCCCCGGACGTGGGGCAGGCAGCGGCTAGCGCTTACCGGGAGCTGCGCCGGGTCCAGCACAAGGCGCGGCTGAACGAGGAGCCGACCCAGGTCGCGCCTGAAGCGGTGGCGGCGCAACGCGAAGCGGTGCTGGCGCTGTGGCGGGCCGTCTTTACGGTTTGAAAGCGTGGCTGGCAGTCTGCGCGCTGCTGGCCGGTGGCAGCGCCGCCGTGGCATGGACATCGGGCATGACGGCGCCCGCGCAGGACTTGGCCGCGCATCCGCTGGCTTGGCACGCCGCCGGCTGGGTCATGCGGCCCTGGACGCTTTGGACGGCCGCCTGGGTCCACACCTCCGCCGGCAACCTGGGCGGCAACCTGCTGGCGCTGGGAGCGCTCGCGGTGTCAGGCGCGGCGTTGGGCGCCGGGCGGCCGGCGGCGCTCGCATTGCTGGTCGCGTGGCCGCTGGGGACGCTGGCGCTGCTGCTGTGGCCGCAAGTGACAAGCTACGGCGGCCTGGGCGGTCCGATTCATGCAGCGGCCATGGTGCTGGCTGCGCTGGTGGCGCGGCGCCCGCTGCTCAAGCCGCTGTCGCCGCTGCTGTTCGCCGGGATGGGCCTGAAGCTGCTCGCCGAGCATGCGTGGGCCCAGCCGGTCGTTTTTAATCCGAGCTGGGGCTTCAACGTGGTGTATGCCGCCCATCTCACAGGGGCTGTGGCGGGTGCCGCCTGCGGCTGGCTCGCCGTCCAGATGGCGCCAATCGCCAAGCTGGGTTAGCTACAACGTTGCTGGCGGATGCGACGCACCAGTTCGGTGGTCGAATAGCCCGGCACAAAAGGGATGGCCAGCGCCTTGCCGCCGTAGCCCTCGACCAGTGCGGTTTCGGCCAGCTTGCTCATGTCATAGTCGCCGCCCTTGACCAACACCGCCGGCTTGAGCTGCGCGATCAGCTGCAGCGGCGTGTCCTCGTCGAACCAGGTCACCAGACTGACGCAAGACAGCGCGGCGATGACGGTGGCGCGGTCCTGCTCATTGTTCAGCGGCCGGTCCGGCCCCTTGCCCAGGCGCCGGACCGAGGCATCGGTGTTGAGCGCCACGACTAGGCTCGCGCCCAGTGCGCGCGCCTGCTCCAGATAGACGACGTGACCGCGATGCAGGACGTCGAACACGCCGTTGGTAAAGACGACCGGCTGCGGCAGGGCGGCGACGCGCCTGCACGCGTCGCCGCGCGAAACGATTTTGTCAATGAATGCGGGGGTGGGCACCGGACTCCTGTCACGCCGCGCTGGGCGCCTGGGCCGGCGCCCCACCCTGGACGAGGGCGGCGGCCATTTCCTTGCGGTAGCGGTTCAGGTCCTGCACGGTCTTGAAACTGCGGTCCATCAGCAGGCTCATGTTGTGGAGGATGCGCTCCACCACCTTGCTTTCCCACACCGCATCGAAATCGATCTGTCTGTCCAGCCAGTGCTCGAGCCAGTCGGGATCCGGCAGGCGCGACTGCACGGTGTCGCGCGGGAACAGGCTTTTGTTGACGTGCAGGTTGGTGGGGTGCAGCGCCTGCGCCGTCCGGCGTGCGCTGGCCATGAGCACGCCGACCTTGGAAAACGCCGCCTTGGCCTCGTTGCCGAAGTTGTTGATCGCGCGCTTCATGTAGCGCAGATACGCTCCGCCGTGGCGGGCTTCGTCCTGCGACAGCGTCGTATAGATATGCTTGATGACCGGTTCGGTGTGCCACTCGCTGGCGCGGCGGTACCAGTGGTTGAGCCGGATCTCGCCGCAAAAGTGCAGCATCAACGTTTCCAGGGCGGGCGCGGGCTCGAACTCGAAGCGCACGTCATGCAATTCCTTTTCGGTCGGCACCAGCTCCGGGCGGAATCGCTTCAGATATTCCATCAGCACCAGCGAATGCTTTTGCTCCTCGAAGAACCAGATCGACATGAACGCCGAGAAGTCGCTGTCGTCCCGGTTGTCGCGGAGGAACATTTCCGTCGCCGGCAAGGCCGACCATTCCGTGATAGCGTTCATCTTGATCGTCCGGGCCTGCTCGTCGGACAGCTTGGCCGCCTCGAACTGCGCCCAAGGGATGTCCTTGTCCATGTCCCAGCGGACGGACTCGAGTTGCTTGAACAGTTCAGGGTAAAGCATGGCGCGGTCTTTCGTGGCTGCCACATTCTAGGCGGCGTGTGTATGAAACAAGCCGTACAACCTGGCCTGCGGGCTGCGAAGAAATGCGCAACGGGATGACCTCATGCTGAACACTTTTCGTCTCATTGGTTTCATGCTGACGCTGGCGGTGCTTCTCGGCGCGGCGCCGGGCCACGCCGCTGACGCGCCGGCGTGTCCGGCAACCCTGAACCACGTGTTCCCACGCCTGCAGGATGAAAAGCCCCAATCGCTCTGCCAGTACAGCGGCAGGGTCGTGCTGGTCGTCAACACCGCCAGTTACTGCCACTTCACGCCTCAGTACCAGGGCCTGGAAGCACTGTATTCGAAGTACAAGGAGCGGGGCCTCGTGGTGCTGGGCTTCCCCTCCAATGATTTCGCCCAGGAGACCGGCGGCAACCGGCAGATCGCCGACTTCTGCGAGAACACCTATGGCGTGAAGTTTCCGATGTTTGCCAAGAGTGCCGTGCGCGGATCCGACGCCAATGCCCTGTTCCGCCAGCTCGCGCAGGCCACCGGCCGCCAGCCGCTGTGGAACTTCCATAAGTATCTGATTGCACGTGACGGCAAGGTGGTCGCGAACTACACCAGCTTGACCGCGCCCGATGACGCGAAGCTGCTCAAGGACATCGACAGGCAGCTGGCGGCGAAGTAAGCCGGCTTGAATCCGGCGCGCACCGGATGAGGTTCACAATAATTTACCTCGCGGCAAGCACCGGCATTGGAACCGGCCGGTTGCGCCGCACTCTATCCAGGCACACGAGGCAGACTCGTCAAGAATACAGTTATTGCTGCGAAGCCTTCCGGGAGCAGTTAGCCCGGTTGCAATCCTGGAGCGACTCTTCTCCTCCTCCCTCCCTCCCTCCTTCGTTCCGGGGCGCTTCGCGGCATTTTTATTTTGTTCACCTGAAAACGCCGGAGCGCTTTTCAGGTGGTCTGGTCAGATGAAAAAGCGCGGCAAAGAGCCGCGCTTTTTCATTGAGGCCCGACCTGCACGCTGTTCCGGGCTGACCGGTGCCCCTATGGGGGAATTGAGCCCGTCAGGCCGGGACGGTGTCGATGAAGCTCTGGCGCTGCGTCAGCTTGTCCTGCAGCTTGGCAAGATTGGGATAGTCGCCGCGCCAATCGATGTCGGCGAAACGGAAGTCCAGGTAGCCCAGCGCGCAGCCGACAGCGATGTCCGCCAGGCTGAGGTAGATGCCCGCGCAAAAGGGTTTCT
>DATNCB010000348.1:0-2689 GCA_035571715.1 Ramlibacter sp. | reverse complement strand
TCGACGATCTGGTCGGCCACGCCGACGTCCACCACGTGCGGCAGGTTGTACTTGGCCGCGGCCTGGGTCGTGGCCAGGCAGATCGCCGACGCATAGGCGCCGAGCACCGCTGCGACGCCGGCCTCGTTCATCTTCTCCACTTCCGCGGTGCCGGCCTGCGGCGTCGATTGCGCGTCGCCCAGCAGCGCCTCGATCTTCGCGCCGCCCATCGACTTGATGCCCCCCGCCTTGTTGATGTCGTCGATCGCCATCAACGCGCCTTCGCGGCATTGCTGGCCGGAATACGCCAGCGCCCCGGTGACGGGATGCAGCACCCCGATCTTCACGGTCTTCGGCTGCGCGCCGGCGACCAGGGGAAAGGCCAGGGCCGATGCTGCGGCGGCCGATTGGGAGATGAAATGGCGACGGGTGCTCATGGGAGTTCTCCTGGGGATCGTTCTGGGAAGTTGCTCAATTGAAGTGGGCGGACAAGTCGTTGCTGACCCACACCTTGGCATCGATGCTGCCAACGCGCGACAACTGCATTTCGTATTCGTAGCGGTCGGGGCGGTACAGGCCATGCAGCCATTGCACCGGCCGCTCCTGCTCGTCGTAGATGAGGCGGCGCACGGCCAGCAGCGCCGAACCGACCGCCAGGTCCAGGTGGCCCGCGACCTCGGCATCGGCCAGCCGCGCCGAAATGGTCTGCACGGCGCGCCCCACCTTGACCCCGGACTCTTCGAGCAGCAGCAGGATCGGCTTGCGCGCGAGCTCGCGGCGGCCGAACCGGCGCGCCACGTCGGCCGGCACATAGGTCGTGATATGGGACAGCGGCCCGGCACGCGTGCTGCGTACCCGCACCGCTTTTTGCACCGGGTCGCCCGGCTGCAAGCGCAGCGCGGCCGCAACAGCCTCCGAGGCGGACACCGTGTCCACGTCCAGCACCTTGACCGACGTGCGCAGCCCCATGCTGACCAGGTTCTCGAGCAAGCCCGTGAGTTGCGTGCGCATCGGATCGTTGGCGGCCGCGCCGGTTCGCTGCGGCTGTTCGATCGCACGCGTGCCGCGGCCGGGCTCGCGGGAGATCAGGCCTTCCTGCGCCAGTTGTTCCAGAGCGCGCCTGACGGTGACGCGGGCGACGCCGAATTGCTGCATCAGGGCCAGCTCGCCGGGAACGCCCTGCGCGAACCGGCCGTCCTGCAACTGCTCGCGCAGCACGAGGTAGATGCGGTGGTACTTCGGCAGCGGCAGGGCGGACGCCATCGGCGGATCGTAGGATCGCTCCTAATGTCCTGTCAATGGGACAGTTCAGCCGCAGTCACGGCGGGACGGCGCGGGAGGCGCGTGCCACGAGGGGCAGGTCCGGCCGCCGGTGCGGCCTCGGGCCGACGTTTACCGGAAATTTACCGTGTGAAAACAATGATCTGGCGCAATTGCCCCAGCTTGGCGGCTTGACGGCGGAAGGCTCGAAAGCTACATTACTAACCAGTCAGTCATTAAGCCATGTCCCTTACCAGACTCATCAGCGCTCATCACGAGGAAGTCCACGCCAAGCGCGAGCGGCGCAAGGAAGCGCGGCCCGGCGAGTTGCTCGACGCCGCGCTCGACCTGTTCGTCGAAAAAGGCTTTGCCGCCACCCGCGCCGAGGAAGTCGCGGCTCGCGCAGGCGTGTCCAAGGGCACGCTGTTCCTCTATTTTCCGAGCAAGGAAGATTTGTTCAAGGCCGTGGTGCGCGAGAACATCTCCGGGCGCTTCCAGGAATGGAATCAGGAGTTCGAGCGTTTCGAGGGCGACACACCCGACATGCTGCGCTATTGCCTGAAAGTGTGGTGGGAGCGGATCGGCGCGTCGCGCGCATCGGGCATCGCCAAGCTCATCATCAGCGAGGCGCGCAACTTTCCCGACCTGGCCGCGTTCTACCACCATGAGGTCATCGCGCCCGGACAGGCATTGATCCGCAAGATTCTTCAGCGCGGCGTGGACCGGGGCGAATTCGAGGTGCTGGACCTGGACTATGCCTTGTTCAGCGTCACGGCTCCGATGATGTTCCTGATCATGATGAAGCACTCGCTGGGTGCCTGCGTGCCGCAGAACCATCCGCTGGACCCCGAGCGCTATCTCAGATCGCAGGTCGAAACCCTTTTGCATGGGCTGTGCGTGCGGCCTGACACCAAGACCGACGGACGGACCAGGAAATGAACAAGCGCACATATCGATGGCTGGGCCTGGGGCTGCTGGTGCTCGTGATCGCTTTCAGCGTCGTGCGGGCGTTGTCGGCGCGCAAGGCCCAGCAGCAGGCCGTGGCGCAGGCCAGCGTCGCCAAGGCGCAGACGGTGGTGGAGCTGGCCGCCAGCGATGTCGTGAAGGCCGAAACTCGCGAGCTCGCGCAGGGCCTGCCGATCTCCGGGTCGCTCAAGGCCGTCAACTCCGCGGTGGTCAAGGCCCGGGCGGCCGGCGAACTGCAAGGTCTCACGGTGCGCGAAGGCGACACGGTCAAGGCCGGGCAGTTGATCGCACGGGTCGACGCCACCGAATACCTCTCGCGCGTCAAGCAGGCGCAGGAGCAGGCCGATGCGGCCAAGTCGCAGATCGACATCGCGCAGCGCCAGTGGGACAACAACAAGGCGCTGGTCGACCAGGGGTTCATCTCGAAAACCGCGCTGGACACCTCCTGGAACAACTTCACGGCGGCGCAGTCCAACCACAAGGC
>DATNCB010000347.1:0-2186 GCA_035571715.1 Ramlibacter sp. | reverse complement strand
GCCGTCCAGAAGGAGTGCAGTTGCCGTGAAGGTCGCCCAGGTCGCCCCGTTGTACGAGAGCGTGCCGCCGCGCGCATATGGCGGCACCGAGCGCGTGGTGTCCTACCTGACCGAAGCTCTTGTCGAGATGGGCCATGACGTCACCCTGTTCGCCAGCGGGGATTCCGTCACCTCGGCCAGGCTGGTGCCGGTGGTGCCCACCGGGCTGCGCCTGGACCCGCACAAACCCGACGGCCTCGTCT
The DNA here is from genome assembly GCA_035571715.1 of Ramlibacter sp. GTDB lineage: Bacteria > Pseudomonadota > Gammaproteobacteria > Burkholderiales > Burkholderiaceae_C > Ramlibacter. The sequence continues at coordinate 1,944 of DATNCB010000347.1, read as the reverse complement.
GGCACACCATCATGATGGACATGGTGCTCAAGGCGGCGCCCACCTTCGACGTCATCCATTTCCATATCGATGTGCTGCAGCTTGCCCTGGTGGGTCAATGCGAAACCCCCTGCATGTCGACGCCGCACGGCCGCCTGGATCTGCCCGATCTGAAGCCGCTGTTCAAGCGCTTCGGCAATCATCCGATGGTTTCCATCTCGAACAGCCAGCGCACCCCGGTGCCCTGGGCCAACTGGCGGGCGACGGTGCACCATGGTTTGCCGCTGGGGCTGTACTCGCTGCATGCGCAGCCGCAGGATTACTTCGCGTTCGTCGGACGCATCTCTCCGGAGAAACGCCCCGACCGGGCGATCGAAATCGCGAGGGCCTGCGGCCGGCCGCTGCGAATCGCGGCCAAGGTGGACGCGGCCGACCGCGCGTATTTCGAGTCGACGATCGAGCCGCTGCTGGATGATCCGCTGATAACGTTCGTCGGCGAAATCGGCGAGCAGGCGAAGGACGATTTCATCGGCAACGCGCGGGCACTGCTGATGCCGATCGACTGGCCCGAGCCGTTCGGCCTGGTCATGATCGAGGCAATGGCTTGCGGCACGCCGGTGATTGCCTACGCGAATGGATCGGTGCCCGAGATCATCGACCACGGTGTGACCGGGTTTATCGTAGAGAACCAGGAGCAGGCCATCGCGGCGGGAAAGGACATCGACCGGATCGACCGGCGGCGCTGCCGCCAGGTGTTCGAACAGCGTTTCTCGGCCCGCGTGATGGCCCGGCACTACCTGGACGTCTACCGTCAATTGGTGAACGCAAGCGTCCCGGCATAGGGCCTGTTCACACTATTTTTGCGAGATGCGTTGCGAGTCAAAAAGGTCATGCGCAAGGCGCGAAACGCAGCCGGGGTCGGCCCCCGGCCAGGCTTCGCAACGCGGCGCATGGCCTTTTTGGCCGCAACCCGAAGGGAACGTGGTCAAAACAGCGCCACTCGTTGTTACGCTCCTAGCCCAGGCGGCCAGCCTGGGCGTCGTCGCGCGCCTAGATTGGCGCTGTTTTGACCACGTTCGCACTCGCAAAAGTAGTGCGAACAGGCCCTAGCTGGCCGACGCCGGCAGAAAGGCAGCGCATGCCGCAAAAGATCCAGATCGGCGACAAATGGTACGTGGCCGCGACTTCGGCCAGCACCGAGGAACAGCCGAAGGTCCTGAAGAACGACGAGACCTTCGCCATGTTCGACCGTTTCGGCGACATCCAGGTGCTGGCACCGGGCAAGGAAGGCTTGTACCACAACGACACGCGCTTCCTGTCGCACCAGGAGCTGCTGGTGGACGGCGTGCGCCCGCTGCACCTCGGCTCGTCGGTCGAGGAGTCGAACAGCCTGCTGGTGATCGACCTGATGAATCCGGACCTGCCCGCCAGGAACGGGCGGGAGGCGCTGGCCAAGGGCACCTTGCATATTTTTCGCGCCAAGCTGCTGTGGCATGGCACGTGCCACGAGCACATTCGCGTCACGCATCACGGCACCGAACGCACCAGCGTGCGGCTGGAGTTCACCTTCGATGGCGACTTCGTCGACCTGTTCGAAGTGCGCGGCATGAAGCGCGAGCGCCGCGGCGACCGGCTGCAGCCCGAAGTCGAGGCGCACGAGGTGGTGCTGCCGTATCTCGGCCGCGACCAGCACCTGCGGCGCACCCGAATCCATTTCGACCCTGCGCCCAGCGCCATCGACGCGGGGCGTGCCATGTTCGACCTGCAACTGGACCCGGGCACCGAACATCACCTGTACTGCACCGTCGTGTGCGAATGCGACGACGACCCGCCGCGCACCCGCATCTCCTACGAAACGGCGCTGCGCGACAACAACGCGGCGCGCAGGGCGTGGCTGGGAGGGCACTGCACGGTGGTCACCTCCAATCCGCTGGTCAACCTGTGGCTCGACCGGTCGGTATCGGA
>DATNCB010000346.1:0-3107 GCA_035571715.1 Ramlibacter sp. | reverse complement strand
TCGGTGATCACCTGCAGGTTGGGTCGCCCCAGGTTGGGCGCGATATAGGCTTTCGCCGCGCTGAATCGCTCGCCGTTGCGGTGCGTCACCTGGTAAACACCGAAGCCTTCCTGCTGCTCGCCGTTGAAGTCGCGGTTGTGCGAGTAACCGGCTTGGACGGCCGCTTGCACGAACACCGGCCCGAACTGGTTGGGGCTGCGCAAGTCCATGACGTTCAGCGGTCCGCCCACGCCGTGGAACTCGTCGGCGCCGCGTTCGTTGTGCTCGGCGCGCTTGAAGTACGGCAGCACATGCTGCCAGCTCCAGCCGGGATTTCCCTCTTCGGCCCAATGATCGTAGTCGTTGTGTTGGCCGCGGATGTAGACCATCGCATTGACCGAACTCGATCCGCCCAGCACCTTGCCACACGGCTGGTACCCGCGCCTCCCGTTCAGGCCGGGCTGCGGCACCGTGCCCAGCGCCCAGTTCGCCTGTCCGGTCTTGGCGATCAGCGCCAATCCGGCGGGACAGTGGATCAGCACGCTGGTGTCGGGCGGGCCGGCCTCCAGCAGCGCGACCCTGACCTGGGGGTCTTCGCTCAGGCGGCCAGCCAGCACACAGCCGGCCGATCCGCCGCCAACGATGATGTAGTCGAAATCAGAGTTCATAGGGGTGTCATCCGGGTTGCCGGTGCACCATACAACCAAAATAGCATCGGGCTGTCGACTCCCTGCTCTAATGACGCATTGCCGGGTTGGCTCGAAAAACGCCCCCGCCCGTTTCACGGCGCGGTGAATCCGCGGCGCGCCCCGCGCCGTATAGCCGTTATGGCCAGCCCGTTCGCCCAGCCCGTGCCCTCCGACCTGCCCGGCGCTACCCGCATCGTGAATACGGCCGAGATTGCCTGCCCGCCGGCCAGGCTGTTCGAGTTCGTCACCAACGCTGCGCAATGGCATCGCTGGCACCCGGCCACACACGCGGTGCGCGACGTTCCCGACCGCGCGCTGGTGCTGGGCGAAACGATGGTGGAGCACATCAAGGCCGCGCACCGCAGCTTCGAAGCGACCTGGACCGTCACCGCCTGCGAGAAGCCGGCGCTGTGGCGCATCGCAACCGCCACCGAGCTGGGTGCCTCGATCGTCACCTACCGGCTGCTGGCCACGCCCCAAGGTGGCACGCACTTCGAGCGCACCTGCGACTTCCGCTCCGAGGGCCTGTGGCACCGGCTGGACGGCACCCTGACTCGCTGGATGCTGGCCAGGCAGGCGGCGCGGGCACTGGCCAATCTCCAATCACTGAACTGGTTGCAGCCGGCGTGAACGCGCACGGGCTCTGTAACCACACTGGCCTCCTGGATTAATAAATTGCGCGCAATTTAATTTTGCGCTATACTTCGACCATGGCACCAAAGATCGATCCGATCCAGGCCCTGCTGCTGGACAACCAGCTTTGCTTCGCCCTGTACTCGACTTCGCTGGCGATGACCAAGCTGTACAAGCCGCTGCTGGACGAGCTGGGCCTCACGTATCCGCAATACCTGGTGATGCTGGTGCTGTGGGAGCGCGACGGCCTGATGGTCTCGGAGCTGGGCGAGCGCCTGTTCCTGGACTCCGGTACGCTCACCCCGCTGCTCAAACGGCTGGAAAGCGCCGGCCTGATCGCGCGCATCCGCGCCGTCGAAGACGAACGGCGGGTGCACATCACGCTGACTGCCGCCGGCCGCAAGCTCAAGGCCAAGGCCCAGAAAGTTCCCGGCTGCATCCTGAGCGCCAGTCAGTGCTCCATTCCCGAACTGGTGCAACTGACCACGCAGATCCGCAGTCTGCGCGAGCGCCTGGCCGGGTAGCCCCCCGATTTTCCCTTTCTCTTTCTTCAACCCGCTTCCATCTGAAATCAACCCAAGGAACCACCATGACCCAACTCGAAAAAGTCATCTACACCGCCAGAGCCCACACCACCGGCGGCCGCGACGGCGCGTCGCGCACCGACGACGGCCGGCTGGACATCAAGCTGTCACCGCCGGCCCTGGGCGGAAGCGGCACCAATCCCGAGCAGCTCTTCGCCGCCGGCTACTCGGCCTGCTTTATCGGAGCGATGAAGGCGGTGGCCGGCAAGATGAAGGTCGCGCTGCCGGCCGATCTCGCGATCGACGCCGAAGTCGATCTCGGCCCGACGCCTGGCGCCTACGGCATCGCCGCACGCCTGAACGTGAGCTTGCCCGGCATGGACCGCGCTGCCGCGCAAGCGCTGCTGGACGCCGCGCACAAGGTTTGCCCGTACTCGAACGCCACCCGCGGCAACATCGACGTCAAGATCACTCTGGCCTGATCCCGGCAACGCGGCCGAACTGAGCAGGCTCGCTCGGCTGCCTCGCTCCGGCACGCTTGACCTGGATCAAACAGACGAGGGCTGGGTGCGAGCCCGCGAATGCCTTCGGGCGATGATGGGGCTGGTACCACCCGCCCAGTCCGCATGAAACTCGCCTTGCTGTCCGATCTGCATGCCAACCGCCAGGCGCTCGACGCGTGCCTGGCGGATGCGCTCGCGCGCGGCGCGACCCAGTACGCCTTTCTAGGCGACCTGGTCGGTTACGGCGGTGAGCCTGGGGCGGTGGTCGATCGTGTCATGCACATGGCCCAACTAGGTGCCTGGCTGGTGCGCGGCAACCACGATGACGCGGCCGTCGCGCCCCCGCGAGGCAGCAGCGATGCCGATCACACCGGTGCCGCATGGACCCGCGCGCAACTGAATACGGACCAACGGGCCTTTCTGGCAGCGCTGCCGCTGGTGGTGCGGCAGGACTTCATTCTGCTGGTTCACGCCAGCGCCCACGCGCCCCAGCGCTGGGACTATGTGAATGATGCCACCGCCGCCGCGGCCAGCCTGGACGCCGCCCGCGGCCAGGGCGCGACCCATGTGTTTGGCGGCCATGTGCATGAGCAGCGTTTGTTCTTTCAGGGCGCGGGCCGCGCCGTCATGTCGTTCGAGCCGACGCCCGGCGTTGCCATCCCGGTGCCCGGTCACCGGCGCTGGCTGGCGACAGTCGGCTCGGTCGGCCAGCCGCGCGACGGGCGCCGCGATGCCATGTATGCGATGTTCGACACTGCAGCCATGAGTCTGCTATTCGT
>DATNCB010000345.1:0-4556 GCA_035571715.1 Ramlibacter sp. | reverse complement strand
GTCGGCCATCAGCGCGAACTCGATGTTGTAGCGGGCGCCTTTGCGCATGCCGCGCTTGCCCGGGAATTTCTTCACGTCCCAGAAATCGGCCCAGGTGACCGGGGGCGTCTTGAGCTTGTCGCCGTTGTACGCCATCACGGTCGACCACACGAAGATGCCAACGCCGCAATCGGTGACCGCGGCCGGCACGAAGTCGCCCTTGGGCGCGATCTTCGCGTAGTCGAGTTTCTCGAACAGCCCCTCGTCGCAGCCGCGCGCCACGTCGGGCGACTCGACTTCCACCACGTCCCAGGTGACCTTCTTGGTCTCGACCATGGCCTTGATCTTGGCCTGCTCGCCGTTGTATTCCACGGGCACCACTTTCACGCCGTTCTTCTCGATCGGCTCGTAGAAGGCCTTCTTCTGCGCGTTCGCGTTGGCGCCGCCGAAGTTGACCACCGTGATCTGCGTCTGGGCCAGCGCCGGCAGCGCGAGCGCGGCGGCGGCGGCAAATGCGATAGCTCTGAGTTTCATGGGTCGTTATCTCCTGGTGGGTTGAAATGGATCAGCGGTAAACGCGCAGGTGTTCCTCGGCGGCATAGAGGAAGATGTTTTCGCCGATGGCCGGGATTTCGTGGCGGCCGAGGGGCAGCTTTACCATGGCGTCCTCCTGCTGGGGCACGCTGCAGCGCAGCCGCAGGTGGTCGCCGAAATAGAGCACGTCGGCCACGGTGGCTTCGAATGTGTTGGCCTGATTGAGCACACCGGTCAAATCCACCCGCTCCGGACGAATGCAGCACTGCACGGTGTCGCCCGTTTTGGCGCCGTTGACATTGAGGCCGGTCACGCTGCGGCCATTGGCCAGAGCCACAGTGCAGGTAGTGCCGGAACTGGCCGTCACGGCGCCGTTCAGCACGGTGTTGTCGCCGACGAAACCGGCGACAAACCGGTTGGCCGGCGCCTCATAGAGCCGGTCCACGCGGTCGACCTGTTGCACGCTGCCATCGTTGAACACGGCGACTCGGTCGGACATCGTGAGCGCTTCGGACTGGTCGTGCGTGACGTACACGAAGGTCACGCCCAGGCGACGGTGCAGCTCCTTCAGTTCGATCTGCATGTGCTCGCGCAACTGCTTGTCCAATGCGCCGAGCGGCTCGTCCATCAAGACCAGTTGCGGCTCGAACACCAGGGCGCGCGCCAGCGCCACGCGCTGCTGCTGCCCACCCGAGAGCTGCGCGGGATAGCGCGAACCCAGTTTGCCCATTTGCACCATGTCGAGCGCCCGCGCTACCTTCTCTGCGCTTTGCGCTCCCTTGATGCCGCGCACGCTGAGCGGGTAGGCGACGTTCTGTCCCACGGTCATGTGCGGGAATAACGCGTAGTTCTGGAACACCATGCCGAAGTTGCGCTTGTGCGGCGGCGTGCGCGTGATCGGAACGCCCGCCAGGCTGATCTCGCCGGTGGTCGGCGACTCGAAGCCGGCCAGCATCATCAAGGTCGTCGTTTTGCCTGAGCCCGAGGGCCCGAGCAACGTGAGGAACTCGCCGCGCCGGATCTCCAGATTGAGGTCGCTGACGACCAGTGCGGTGCCATCGTAGGTCTTGTTCACCGCGCTGAAGCTGACCAGCGCGGGCTGCAGCAGCGTCACAGGCGCGCCCTTTGCTCCGTGTTCGCGAAGGCGGGGTTCAGTAGCAAGGACGGTGACGTTGGACATGGCGGGCAATCAGGCGGCGCAATGGTTCAGGGAGTCTGCCAGGATGCCCAACCCTTCGTCCAGCAGGGCATCGCTCGCCGTCAGGGGCACCAGGATGCGGACCACGTTGCCCCAGGTACCGCAGGTGAGGAGGATGAGCCCGCGCCGTGCGGCCTCGGCGACGATTTGCTTGGCGAGTTCGGCATCGGGCTGGTGCGGGTCGCCGTTCCTGCAGAGCTCGAACGCGACCATCGCACCCAGGCCGCGGACCGCGCAGATGCCCGGATGCCTTTGGGCCAGCGTGTTGAGGCCCGAGCTCAACCGTTCGCCCACTTCCCGGGCGCGTTGCAGCAGGTTCTCGCGTTGGAAAACCTCGAGCACGGCCAGCCCAGCGGCGCAGCCGAGCGGGCTGCCGGCGTAAGTTCCGCCCAAGCCGCCGGCCGCCGGCGCATCCATCACGTCCGCGCGACCGATCACGGCCGAGATCGGGAAGCCGCCGGCCATGGACTTCGCCATCGTGATCAGGTCCGGCGCGACGCCCATCTGCTCTACGGCGAACCAGGTCCCGGTGCGCCCGGCGCCGGTCTGGATCTCGTCGGCAATCAGCAAAATGCCCTTGGAATCGCAAAGTTCGCGCAGGCGGCGGAACAGCTCCGGCGGCGCGATATTGAACCCGCCTTCGCCTTGCACCGGTTCGATGATGATCGCCGCCACCCGTGTCGCCTCGATGTCGTTGCGGAAGATCGCCTCGATCGAGGCCATCGAATCGGCAATGCTCACGCCGCGGGCCGCGTCCGGGAAGGCGGCATGGAAGACGTCGGCCGGGAATGGCCCGAAGCCTGTCTTGTACGGTGCGACCTTGCCCGTCAGGCCCAAGGTCAGCAGTGTCCGGCCGTGATAGCCGCCGCCGAACGCAATCACCCCCGGCCGGCCGGTGGCGGCGCGGGCGATCTTGATCGCATTCTCGATGGCTTCCGCTCCGGTGGTGAGGAACAGCGTCTTCTTGGCGAAATTGCCCGGCGCCAGGGCGTTGAGGCGCTCGGCCAGCGCCACATACGATTCGTAGAGCAAGACCTGGAACGCCGTGTGCGTGAATAGTTCGAGCTGGGCCTTGACAGCCGCCATGACGGTGGGGTGGCGATGGCCGGTATTGAGCACGGCGATGCCGCCTGCGAAATCGATATAGCGGCGACCCTCCACGTCGAAAACTTCGGCGTTCTCGGCCCGCGCAGCGAAGATGGCGTGGGCATGGCCGACGCCGCGCGGTACGGCGGCTTCGCGGCGGGCCATCAGGGCGGCATTCGTAAGGTGGAGCTCTCGTTGCATGGTGTTCCTTCGGTCTTGCGGGGACAAGCATTTCCTGTCCGGATTGGCCGCGACTTTAGGGTTGCAGGGTGAGGGCTAACATATACAGATTGGTGTCCGCAACCGAAGCACTGTGCAGGTGGCGTGGCCTGTACATATAAACCCTTACCTCTCAGTTCGCATTCGCCCCGCCGATGTTCAGCCTCGACAGCAAATTGCCGACGCCCCTGGTGACCCAGATCGTTGACGGGTTCCGCCGGATGGTGGAGGACGGCCAACTTCGAGCCGGCACGAAGCTGCCTTCGATCCGGCAATTCGCCCACACGCACCAGGTCAGTGTGTATACGGTCGTCGACGCTTACGACCGGTTGGTGGCGCTCGGATTTTTCGCCTCGCGCGCCCATTCGGGATTTTTCGTGCGCAGCCGGGCCACCGGTGCGTTGGCGCAGACGAGCGTCCGGGGCAACTACACCTTCGATTCGATGTGGTACATGCGCCGGATCTTCGAGAACCGGGCCTTGCGCAGCAAACCCGGCTGCGGGTGGCTGCCCAATGACTGGCTGTTCGTGGACGGCCTCAAGCGCAGCCTGCGCAGCGTGACGGCCGACGAAAGCATCGATCTGGGTGGTTATGGCGAGCCCAAGGGTTATCCGCCGCTGCGCCAGCTGGTGCGCGATTCGCTGGCCGAACACGAGGTCGTCACTACCTCCGAGCAGGTTCTGCTCACGCAAGGCTCCAGCCAGGCGCTGGACCTCGCCGCGCGCCGGCTGGTGCGCCCCGGCGAAGCGGTGCTGGTTGACGAACCCGGTTACGCCAATCTGCTGTCCTCATTGCGTTTCCTGCGCGCGCGCCTGATCGGTGCGCCGCGCACGCCGCAGGGCTGGGATCTCGATCTCCTCGAAGCGCGCATCAAGGAGCACCGGCCCAAGGTGTTCTTCACGCATCCGCGGCTGCAAAGCCCCACGGGCTCCACGGCCCAGTTGTCGCACCTGCACCGTGTGCTTCAGCTGGCGGAAAAGTACGACTTCCTGGTGGTGGAAAACGACATTTACGTGGACCTGGACCCGGAGCCCAGGCCTTCGCTGGCAAGCCTCGACCAGCTGCAACGCGTGATCTACATCAGCAGCTTTTCCAAGACGATCTCGCCGAACATCCGGGTCGGGTACCTGGCGGCGCAGGCCGACGTGCTGGAGGACCTGGCACAGATGAAGATGCTGTCGGGCCTGACCTCTTCCGAGTTCACCGAGCGGCTGGCGTACGGCGCGCTGCTCGACGGCCGCTGGCGCAAGCACTTGAAAGGCGTGCGCGAGCGATTGGCGCAAGCCCACCAGGTCGCCGCGGTCAGGTTGCTGGAACTGGGGTTCGAGCTTTTTTGCGAGCCCAAGGCGGGCATGTTCCTGTGGGCGAAGCATCCGTCGATCGCGAGCGGGGCCGAGCTGTCGTACAAGGCGGCGGAGCACGACATCATGCTGGGCCCGGGCCACCTGTTTTCGACGGACCTGGCGCCAAGCCCCTGGCTGCGGTTCAACGTGGCCTATTGCACCGACGGCGCGGTGTTTTCTTTTCTCGAGAACGAGGC
>DATNCB010000344.1:0-3642 GCA_035571715.1 Ramlibacter sp. | reverse complement strand
TACGTGAGCCCGAACCTGCTGCACTGGACGCAGTCCGGCACGCTGCTGGTCATGGTGATCCTGGGCGGCACCGGCACTTTGTGGGGCGGCGTCGTTGGTGCCGCCGCGCTGCTGCTGATGCAGGAGCTGCTGTCCGCGCAGACGCAGTACTTCGAGTTCTGGACCGGCTGGGTGCTGCTGGCCGTGGTGTTGTTTGCCCGGCATGGACTGGTGGGAATCCTCGCATCGATCGCCCGCCGCAAGGTACCGCCATGAACGGCCCTGCCCTGTTGCAGGTGCGCAAGCTGAGGAAGCGGTTCGGCGGGCTGCTGGCGACCGACGATGTGGACCTCGACGTCGCGGCCGGAGAAATCCACGCGCTGATCGGTCCCAACGGCGCAGGCAAGACGACACTGGTGGGACAGGTCGGGGGGCAACTGCGCAGCGACGGGGGCACGGTTCATTTCGACGGCACCGAGATCACGCATCTGGCCACCCATCAGCGGGCGCGGCGCGGGCTGGTCCGCTCGTTCCAGGTGACCCGGCTGTTCAGAAGCCTGTCCGTTGCGGAAAACATGGCCGTCGCGCTGCAGGCGTGTGGCGGCCGCACGTTCTCCGCATGGCGGCCGGTGGCTGCCGAGGCGGCGCTGCACGAGCGTGCGCGCGAGCTGCTGGCACGCCTCGGCCTTTCCGCCAAGCACGGCTGGAGCGTCGAGCAGCTGTCGCACGGCGAGCAGCGCGCGCTCGAGGTGGGCATGACGCTGGCCGGCAAGCCCAAGCTGGTCCTGCTGGACGAGCCGCTGGCCGGCATGGGGCTGCAGGAATCGCTGTCCATGAGCAGGCTCATCGAAAGCTTGCGGCGTGAGTTTGCCGTGCTCCTGATCGAGCACGATGTCGATGCGGTCTTCCGTCTGGCCGACACGGTTTCGGTGCTGGTCAACGGCCGTGTCGTTGCGCAGGGCACGCCGGCGGAAGTACGGCGGGACAAGGTCGTCGTGCGGGCCTATCTCGGCGAAGGTTCGGCCCGGCCATGAACGCGGCGTCACTGCGGCCCGAGCTGCTGCAAGTGCAGGGGCTGTGCTCCGGGTACGGCCGCAGCCAGGTCCTGTTCGGGGTCGACCTGACGGTTCGCGAGGGCGAGATCCTCGGGCTGCTGGGGCGCAACGGCATGGGCAAGACGACCCTGGTGCGTTCGGTAATCGGGCTGATCAAGCCGGCGCAGGGGCGCATCGTGTTCGGCGGGCGATCGATCATGGGCGCCGCGCCGCACCGGGTCGCGCGCGAGGGCATCGCACTGGTGCCCGAAGGCCGGCAGGTGTTCTCAAACCTGAGCGTGCTGGAACATCTGACCGCATTCCGTCGCGCCGGGACCGTGCGTTCGCAGCCCTGGACGCCCGAGCGCCTGTTCGAGCTGTTCCCGCGTCTGGCGGAACGCCGCGCCCACATGGGAGGCCAGCTTTCCGGCGGCGAGCAGCAGATGCTGGCGATCGCCCGGGCGCTGGTCACCAACCCGCGGCTGCTAATCCTGGACGAAGCGACCGAGGGACTGGCGCCGCTCGTGCGCGAGGAGGTGTGGCGCGTGCTGGCCACCTTGCGGCAGGCCGGCCACGCCATGCTGGTGATCGACAAGTACGTGCATCGCCTGATCGGGATTGCCGATCGGCACGTCATTCTCGAAAAAGGGCGGGTGGTGTGGACCGGCAGCTCGCAGGAGCTGGATGCGGATCGCGGCCTCTGGTCGCGCCACCTGGGACTTTGAGTTACTTTGGCATGGTTCTGCGGTCAAGCCTTCGAGTCCGTTGAAGGGGCTGCGAGATGACCGCAACGGCCTCGCATGCCTTCCCGGAATTTCTCCCTCTCCTCAGGCGTCATCTGTTCCCAGCGCTCGGCCATGCGGCGACGCCAGTGCATGCCGCCGGCCCGGCCACGCCAGCCGCCAAAAAGAATCCGGCTCAAGACCAGCAGTCCCAGGGCCTGCCAGAAGCCGATGGCCCTCCAGCCGAAAACCGGCGGCACCAACCAATTCCACAGGCTCATCACGACGAAGCTGAACGCCAGCACTGCCAACGCGATGAAGAGGCTGATCTTCAGCGCCCTCAGAATCCAATATCGTTTCATGTTCCGCATCCTTTCATTCAAAGTATTCGTCGTAGATCGCTTGCAGCCGTTGCCGCAAGAACAGAACGGCGTAGTGCTTGCGTGACAGCAAGGTGTTCACGCCGACCCCGGATTCGCTGGCCAATTCCTTGAAGCTGCGGCCCTCCAGCGCATGCGCCACGAAAGCATCGCGCTGCGCCGGCGGCAACTCCTCCAGTGCGGCCTCGAGCTCGTCGAGTAGCACGCTGCGCGCGTACGCGGCCTCAGGTCCCATCTCCGCCGTGGGCAGCAAATCCTCCAGATCGCCGAGATCGCCCGCTTGGTCCGGATCCGGCGCCTCGACCCGGCGCGCCTCGGTCTTCGTCCTTCGAAACAGATCGGTGATGCGATTTCTCGCGACACGAAAAAGCCAGGCGCCGGCCTGCTCCACCGGCCGCATCAGCCAATAGGACTCCACGAGTTCGGAGAAGACCTCCTGGAGAATGTCCTCCGCATCGCTCTCGTTCGCTACGCGCTTGCGTATGAAATTGCGCAGCCGTCCCCGTTCCCGCAGGACCACGGCGGAAATGTCCCGCTTTTGATCGGCAGTCATCCGGCCTGCGCGCAGAGCTTCATCCATACCCCTGTGTAGACGGACGGGCGATAAAAATATTGTGTCTCAGGCAAATTTTGTCTCGCCTGCCCCACTGCAGAGCAGGTGTCGCAGGAACCCGACAAATTGTGGTCCACGGAGGCGCCGTACACATGAGTTTGCGCAAGCGCGGCCATTGACGGGCGAACTGGCCGCTCTAACATGGGCGTCCCATCGCGAGCGCAGCCCGCATGCCGCATTTATGCTCACGCAATAAGGAGATCGCCCATGGCCGCCCGTTCTATCGCTTCGTTAACGCTCAGCTTTGGTCTGGTGTCGATCCCGGTCAAGCTGTATTCCGCGACCGAGTCGTCGGGCGCGGTCAAATTCAACCTCCTGGCCAAGGACGGCTCGCGCCTCAAGCAGCAATACATCTCCGAGAAAGACCAGGCCGTCGTCCCGCGTTCGGACATGGTGAAGGGCTACGAGTTCGAGAAGGACCGCTTCGTGCTCTTCACGGCCGAGGAGCTCAAGGCCCTGGAAGAGTCCAGCAGCCCGAGCATCGAGATCCTGTCGTTCATCCCGGCGAAGTCGGTGGACCCGCTGTTCTATGACAAGGCCTACCTGCTGGCGCCCGACAAGCGCGGCGGCAAGCCCTACGCGCTGCTGACCGAGGCCATGCGCCAGAGCGGCCGTTGCGCGCTGGCCAAGTGGGCGTGGAAGGCCAAGCAGTACGTCGTGCAGATTCGCCCTGCGGAAGACGGACTGGTGCTGCAGCAACTGCTGTATGCCGCGGAAGTGCGTTCCCACAAGGACCTGGACATCGAGCCGGTGGAGGTATCGCAGGGCGAGCTGCAGCTGGCGCTGCAGCTCATCGATCAGATCTCGACCGACAGCTACGACCCCACGCAGTACGTCGACGAGGAAAAGAAGCGCATCCTGGCCGCGATCGACGACAAGATCGCCGGCAAGCAGGTCGTGGCTTCGGCGCATGA
>DATNCB010000343.1:0-1442 GCA_035571715.1 Ramlibacter sp. | reverse complement strand
TGCCTGCGCGACGTCATCCAGAACCACCTGTTCCAGATCGTCGCGCTACTCGCGATGGAGCCCCCCGCGTGGCAGGGCTTCGCCGCGGTGCAAAGCGCCAAGGCCAGCGTCTTTCACGCGATGCGCCCGCTCACGCCCGATGACGTGGTGCGCGGACAGTATGCGGGCTATCGCCAGGAAAAGGACGTGGCGCCCGACTCAGATGTCGAAACCTTCTGCGCGGTGCGCCTGTTCATCGACTCGTGGCGCTGGGCCGGGGTGCCTTGGTGCCTGCGTTCGGGCAAGATGCTGCCGCATACGCTGGCCGAGGTGCTGGTGCAGTTGCGCCCGCCGCCGCAGCGGTTGTTCGACGACTCGCATCCAACCGATGACCGCGCGAACTATGTGCGGTTCCGGCTGCAACCGATATCGGCCATCGCCCTCGCCGCCCGCGTCAAACATCCGGGCAAGGAATTCACCGGTGACCAGCGCGAGCTTTATCTTTGCGAGGACACGGCCAACGAGGAATCGCCCTACGAGCGGTTGCTCGGCGATGCAATGGCCGGCGATGGCGCGCTGTTCACCAGCCAGGACGCGGTGGAGGCCGCCTGGGCGGTGGTCGACCCCGTGCTGGCGCAGCACCATCCGTCGCTGACCTATCAACCGGGCACATGGGGGCCCCAGGCAGCCGACGCGTTGATCGCCGGCCAGGTCGGCTGGCACAACCCGCAACCCGAGCCGTGCGGCCCCGCCGCACGTCAGAGCACATGACAGCGGAAGTGGTGTTCCTGCTCGATGTCGACAACACGCTGCTCGACAACGACCGCATCATCGCCGATCTGAGGCGCCACCTCGAGCGCGAGTTCGGTGTCGCAAGCGCCGACCTCTACTGGACCATCTTCGAGGGCCTGCGCAGCGAACTCGGCTATGCGGACTACCTCGGTGCCTTGCAACGCTATCGATCCGAGGCCCAGGGCGCGGGGACGCACGCGCAGCAACTGCTGTTGATGTCGAGTTTTCTCATCGACTACCCGTTCGCCGAGCGGCTGTATCCACGCGCGCTGGAAGTCATTGCGCACCTCGATAAACTCGGCCCGACGGTGATCCTCTCGGATGGCGACGTCGTGTTCCAGCCGCGCAAGATACGGCGGTCCGGCTTGTGGGACGCCGTTGCCGGCCGGGTGCTGATCTACGTCCACAAGGAGCTGATGCTCGAAGCGGTGCAGCGCCACTACCCCGCGCGCCGCTACGTCATGGTGGACGACAAGCTGCGGGTCCTGGCCGCGATGAAAGGCGCTTGGCAGGAGCGCCTCACGACGGTGTTCCCGCGCCAGGGCCATTACGCCCTCGACGCGGCCGCCATCGACAGATACCCGGCCGCCGACTTGACGGTCGAGCGCATCGGGGACCTCGTCGATGTCGATTTATCGAAACTGGAGAAATCATGAACCCCAACACTCGCA
>DATNCB010000342.1:0-1022 GCA_035571715.1 Ramlibacter sp. | reverse complement strand
TGTTCGCAAGCGGCGTGAAGGAACTGCTGGTGATCAGCCAGGACACATCGGCCTACGGCGTGGACGTGAAATACCGGACCGGCTTCTGGGACGGCAAGCCGATCAGGACCAGGATGCTGGAGCTGGTCCAGTCGCTGGGCGATATGGCCGAACCGTATGGCGCCTGGGTGCGCTTGCATTATGTGTATCCGTACCCATCTGTGGATGAAGTGATTCCGCTGATGGCTACGGGCAAGGTGTTGCCTTACCTGGATGTGCCGTTCCAGCACAGCCACCCCGATGTTCTGCGTCGCATGAAGCGGCCGGCCAGCGGCGAGAAGAACCTGGAGCGCATCCAGGGCTGGCGCGAAGCCTGCCCGCAGATCGTCATCCGCAGCACCTTTATCGCCGGCTTTCCCGGCGAAACGGAAGAAGAATTCAATCACCTCCTGCAGTTCATGCGCGAAGCGCGTATCGACCGCGCCGGCTGTTTTGCCTATAGCCCTGTCGAAGGCGCGGCCGCCAACGCAATTGGGGGGATGCTGCCGCAGGAACTGCGCGAAGAGCGGCGCGCCCGATTCATGGCTGTGGCAGAGGAAGTTTCGGCGGCCAAACTGCGCGAACGGGTCGGCGCGACCATGCAGGTGCTGGTCGATTCGGCATCCGCGCTTGGTCGCAAGGGCGGCGTGGGGCGTTCTTACGCCGACGCGCCGGAGATCGACGGAACGGTGAAGCTGTTGCCGCCGGAAAAGCTGAGCAAGCGGATGACGGTCGGCGAATTCACGCAGGCACGCGTTGTCGGCACGCAGGGCCATGACCTGGTAGCTGTGCCTGTCTAACGCATTGCACGAACAACAAAGCCGGCAAGGCCGGCTTTATGATCGGTGATTGGTGCCCAGGAAGGGACTCGAACCCCCACGATGTTACTCGCTAGTACCTGAAACTAGTGCGTCTACCAATTCCGCCACCTGGGCATCTCAGGAAAGAAAAGGATTTTATATCAAAAATATTGGACACATCAGCACTGGCTTGCTCGATGAAAT
>DATNCB010000341.1:0-3409 GCA_035571715.1 Ramlibacter sp. | reverse complement strand
GAGAACTTCAATCAATTGCCGCTGCTGCCCACGGACGGCGCCTGGGGGACCGAGCTCATGAAACTCGGCGAGGCGTCGTCCGAATTGAAGGAACTCTGGAATATTTCCGCTCCCGACAAGGTCCTGCGGGTGGCGCGTTCCTATGTGGAGGCGGGAGCTCGCATCATCCTGACGAACACCTTCTCCGCGAATCGCATCGTGCTGGAACGGCACGGAGCGGCAGGACGCTCGACTGAATTGACTCGTGCTGGGGCAGCCATCTCGCGCCAGGCCGCTGGCGACCAGGCATGGGTCTTCGGCTCCATCGGCCCGACCGGAAAGCTGGTGTCGATGAAACAACTGGCCGTTGCGGATGCCGAGGCCGCATTCGCCGAGCAGGCGGCCGCCTTGGCGGAAGGTGGCGCCGACGCCATCGTGATCGAGACCATGGCCGATATCGAGGAAGCAAAGGCGGCACTCAGGGCCTGCCTGGGCGCCTGCAACCTGCCGGTCGGCGTCAGTTTCACCTTCGACTCGGGTAAGGAAAAGAACCGCACCATGATGGGTGTCACTCCAGCCCAGGCACGGAAGGCCGCGCAAGAAGGTGGCGCAAGCTTCATTGGCGCCAACTGTGGTATCGGCATCGACGCCTACGTCAAGGTGGCACGAGAGCTGGCGCAGTGTGGAGCGGACTTGCCCCTTTGGATCAAGGGCAATGCCGGTCTCCCCAAGATGGGTGCCGATGGATCCACGCATTACACGGCCGGACCGGAGGACTTCAGCCGCGCCGTGCCGGAGTTGGTGGCGGCAGGCGTGCGCTTCATCGGTGGCTGTTGCGGTTCGACGCCGGCCCATGTCGCCGCTATCGTCGCGGCCATCAACGGCGTCCGTGCATCCAGGCCCACTACGGGCGAGACCCTGTTGACACCAGGTACCTAGCGCCCGCCTGTGGCTGTTGCCAGAATGGTGCCGCCCGCGCCACCGACCCACCCGTTTTCGCCGTCGAGCCAGAACATCGTCAGGAACCCGCTGGCTGCGCCAATTGCCTGGCCCTGCCAGCTGACACCGCCATCCAACGTCGACAGTATCATTCCAGCCCCGACAACCCACCCGCGCTTGGCGTCGACAAAGTGAATGTCGAACAAAAAACCGGCCCCGGGCACTTGCACCTCCGCCCAGGTCGCGCCGCCGTCGCTGCTTCGCCACAAGCCGTGATTCGTAAAGCCATCCTGATTCCCACTGATCATCCATACCGTCGATGGATCGGCAAAATGAATTCTGGAAATGCCAGTTTGCGCGCGCCCGTTGAAGTTCGTGATCTGCCAGGTGTCGCCGCCATCGGCAGTGCGCCAGACAGATTCGAAGAAGACGCCGTCATCCACCAGAGCCACACCCACCTTGTCGCTGGCGAACTGCACCATCCGAAACAGTTGACCCGCTATGCCCGGTCTGAGCACCCAGGACGCGCCGCCGTCGGTGGTGGCGAAAAGCTGGCCTGAAGCGGCAACGGCCCAGCCGCGCTGATCTCCCAGGAACTGCAGCTCCGCCAAACGGTTCATCGCTTCGGGTGCAGGTGCAAGGCTCCAGGTGCGTCCGCTATCGCTTGACTGCATCAATTGGCCCTGATTGATCATCCAGCCTCGCCCGCCGGGCGTGAACTGCAGTCGCCCGGTGAACTTACAGCACGCCGCGGGCGGCACGGCGCTGGTCCGGCGCAGCCAGTTGCGCCCGCCATTGTCCGTGTCCATCAGGCCGCCGTCTTGGGCCAGCGCCAGCCCGCGCGTCGCGTCGAAAAACCAAAGTCCGCGCACGGTCGTAGCGACGTCGGTCTCAGTCAGACCACCGGGGACACGGCGCCACGTCTGGCCCCGGTCGGTCGAGCGATAGAAATGCCGCGTGGGCCCTTCCGAGCCAGTGGTCAAGCTGAACAAGAAGAATTCTGCCAACAGCTTGCCAGCCCTGTCGCGCTTCAAACGCATCGGCGGCCCGGCTTCGCCCGGGATACTCAAAAGATTCCAGGTCGTACCGCCGTCCTCGGTCCAATGCGCCTGCCCGTCCTTGAGCAGCCACAGCGTCTGCGAGTCCACCACCCAGTTCAGGGGAAGGGTAGCACCGGCGAGAGACGCAGGCTGCGCGACGGTCGACCAGCTCGTCGCGCCTTCAGTTGCCCGCAGAGTCTTGATTTGCGCCACCCCACCGGTGTTGTCCGTCAGGACGCCCAAGCCAACACCCTGGGCCGACAGCGCGACCCGGGACAGCGTCCAATCGCGGCTGCCGACAGCGGGAAACACCGCCTGCGCGTCGTGCCAGGTCAGGCCACCGTCCTGGCTCTGGAAAACGAACGGCTTGTCAAACCCGGACGATCCACTGGTCGGCCGACTGCAGTAGGCCCAGACATTGAGGTCGTCGACCACGTCGAGCACCGGAGAGCATGCTGGCAACGGCCCGAGCGCGACGCTTGTCAGACCCAGATCATCGGTGCGACGGCCGCCGGAAGCGTCCAGCGTGAGAATGCTGCCGGAAGGTGTGATCTTGGACGATTGCGTTGCGGAAAAGACCCGCCAATGCGCGCCTGCGTCTTCGGTGCCCATTGCATAGGAGAAGCTCCCCCGCGAAGTGCTCCCGCTTCCGATAACGACCGCCTTTTGGGCATCGATTACCCAAAGATTGTCCAGAGTATCGTCACCGGGGAATTCGCCCTTGGGTCGCGCAGCCCCCAGGCTCAGTTGCTGCCAGGTCTGGCCCCCATCGGCCGTACGCATCACGCGGTCGTTGGCGGTCGTCAGCGCCCAGCCGTGCTGTTCGTCCGCGAAAGCCAATGTGACGAGGAAATCAAAGCCGGTGAACGGCAGCCGCGACCAGGTCACCCCGCCATCCACCGTCTTCTGCATCCAGCCCCGCGGACCGGCTACCCAGCCCAAGTTTTCGTTCAAGAAAACGACGGTCGTGACGGTCTCGCCCGCCGGGAGCGGATTCTGCCAGCACCAGCCCGAGTTCTGCGCACCGCTGCAAACAAGATCCCGCACCGCGGCGAACCGATCGATCTGCGATGGTGCATCGGCGCCGCCTCCACTGCCTCCTCCGCCACAGGCCGCCAATAGCGCGAACAATCCGGCGCCAAAGCCCAAAAGCAATTTCTTCGGCATTTGCCTATCCCCCTTTGCTGCGTATCGTAGGACGTGCGTGGGGCATCTCTTGTGATGGCGATCACCATGCATCGGCTGCGCCGCAGACATAAGTTCTGCTTTTTTGCCAAGATTCCCCGCGGAATTGATCCTGCTCAAGCAAGGGTTCGACACGGCCGATCACGCAAGGCGGGGACTGCGCGCGAAAAGAGCACAGCGGAAAATCAATGAGTTTCTCGTGAGCTCAGCCGCTCGCGAGAGGCAGGGCCCTCTACCCTCTATACTGAGGCTGCATGTTCAAGCGC
>DATNCB010000340.1:0-2101 GCA_035571715.1 Ramlibacter sp. | reverse complement strand
CTGGCCGGTGCGAAGGCCCTCGGCGTCGCCTTGCCGCAGACCGCTTCGGCCGCGCAGCTGATGCAAGTGTGCGCGGCCAATGGCTGGGACCAGCTCGATCACTCTGCGCTGGTCAAGGCATTGGAGATGATGGCGGCGCATGAAGTGGCCGAAGAAAAGGGCTAGCTCGTCGGAGCTAGCCTTTCCGCGCAAGCCGAAGCGGAACAGGCGATTGCGAAGAGTCATGGCGGTCTCCTGGTTGGGATGGTGGCGGATCCTCGGCATCGCTCAATCGCCGTCAGCCCGACAGGTCGCAAGGAGGTCTCAGGTCGCGTCATCGACATTCCTTGCCCTACCTCAAGATTTCCGCCTGCGATCGCGCCAAGAATGGTGCGTCGCTGCGCCAAAGTCCTGAAAGCGGACGGGCCGGTAACCGTCCGGTAAGCAGCGTGGATCGGGGGTGAACATGAACACGCCAGGCGAACGCACGCTCAAGGTGGGGGATGGGCTCTTCGATCCGCTCAGAGGTGAGCTTGTCCTCGGCGGCCGCAACGTGAAGCTGCGGCCACGCACGGCCGTCCTGCTCTCCTACCTCGTCCAGCACCCCGGCCGCACTCTCGGCAAGGACGAATTGATGCAAGCGGTCTGGCCCGATGCGATCGTCACAGAGGACTCGTTGGTCCAGTGCGTGAAGGAAATCCGTCAGGCGCTTGGCGAGGCCGGTCGTGACTGGATCCGTACGCTGCCGCGGCTGGGGTACGCGTTCGTCGCGGATTCGCCGTCGCAACTGCAGCCGGCGGCTGCGCCACCCGTGACGGTCCGCTGGCGGCTGGCGGCCGCGTTCGGCCTGCTCGCGGTGATCCTCGCCGGCGTGGTGGCATGGCGCTTCGTGCCCGTATCGCCGGGTTCAAGCGCGTCCGCGCCGCCGCGCTCGTTCGTGGTGCTGCCGATCGTGAACCTGACCGGCGATCCGGCGCAGGACCGGCCTGCGGAGGACATGACCGAGGCGATCACGGACACTTTCGGGCGAGGAAGCATGACGGTCGTCGCGCCGAGCACGGCCTCCACTTACAAAGGCCAACCGGTGGACGTGCGCAGCCTCGGCGCCACGCTGAACGTGCGGTATGTCGTGCAAGGCGCGCTGCGGATGGATGGCACCCAACCGGTGCTCACGGTGCGCATGGCCGACGCATCGACCGCCGTCCAGCTGTGGCAGCAGGAATTGCGCATCGGTCCCGGCTGGTCGCAGCAGTTGCGCGAGGACCGGGACGGCATCACCACCGCGTTGATCAACGCGATGAGAACCGCCGATGCGCGGCGCTCCGGCAATCCCGGCGCCATCAAGGCCGCGGAGCTGGTGAGCCGCGCCAGGGACCTGCTGCGCGGCCCGCCCTCCACCACCGAAACCGAAAGGCAACTGCAGGTGCAGGCACTGGTGGAAGAGGCCCTGCGGAACAACGACCAACTCGCGTCAGCATGGTCACTGCTGGCATGGACCTACATGGACGACGTGCGTTTCAGTCCCGATCGTGCACGCAAGCTCAAGCGAGCCGTCGAGGCGGCCGAACGCTCGGTCAAGCTGGCGCCGACGAGCGTCCCTGCCACCATCACGCGAGGCTGGGTGTTCATCGAAGAGGGCCGCCTGGCGCAAGCGCTGAAGACGTTCGAGCGGGCCATCGAACTGAATCCGAAAGACGCATGGGGCATCTTGAGCCACGGCTACGGGTTGCTCCACCTCGGTCGCGCGCAGGAAGCGCTTGAGTCGGTCCGGCAAGCCATGCGTCTGAGCCCTAACGACCCGAAGCTTGTCCGGTGGCACACGTACGAGGGGATGGCCTTGCTGCATCTCGGACAAGACACGGCAGCGGTGCAATCGCTGACCCACGGATTGAAGGCCACGCCGCCCGCTCCATTCGCTCACCTGTACCTCGCGAGCGCGCTCGCCCTCGCCGGGCGCATCGAGGAGGCGCGAGCGCAGGTGGCGCAGTTTCCGCAGCTATACCCCGGCGTCACCTTGAGCCGCTGGCGCGCTCTTGAGGTCTCCGACGCGCCGGAATTCCTCAAGCAGCGCGAGCGCGTTTACGAGGGCCTGCGCCGCGCCGGCATGCCGGAGTGATCTGCG
>DATNCB010000339.1:0-1830 GCA_035571715.1 Ramlibacter sp. | reverse complement strand
CGGCTCCACGGGCTGTTTTAACGTCGCCGAGATACTCGCGGTCGACGAGCTTGCGCAAATTGAGCGAAGCGTTGTAGTCACGGTCCAACGCCAGGCCGCATTCCTTGCAGGTAAACACGCGGTCCGACAGGCGGAGGCTTGGGTTTCGCCAGCCACAGCCGGAACAGGTCTTACTCGACGGATACCAGCGGTCCGCGACATGAAGCCGCGAACCGTACCAGACGGTCTTGTAGGAAAGCTGTCGGCGGACCTCGGCCATGCCCGTGTCCGACACCACGCGAGCCAAGGACCTCAGACGGCTCATCCCCGCGACATGCAGGTTCTCGACGACCACCGTGTCATAGCGGCCGGCCAGATCGGTGGTCAGCTTGTGTAGACCGTCCCGCCGCTGGTTCGCTACCTGAGCGTGAATCCGGGCAAGCGCCTGCGCCCGCTTCCGCCGGCCAGCACTACCGGGCTGCGAACGGGCATAGGCACGGGACGCCTTCCGGAGTCGTTTCAAAGACCTCTCCAGTGGCTTCGGGTTCGCCACCATCTCGCCCGTGGACAGCACGGCCAGATGCCTGACGCCCACGTCGACGCCCACCGCACCGCCCTTACGCTGGCGGGCCGTCGGCTCAGCGGGAAGCTCCTGGTCCACTTCGACCGTGAACGATACGAACCAGCGCGCCGCCGTGCGGGAGACAGCCGCACCCATCAGCCGCGCTCGGCCGTCGGCAAGCCGGCCGGTCAGGGACTTCATCGGCTCGTGGACTTTCACCCGGCCAACCCGAGGAAGCTTCACATGCAGATCGCCATCTGGGCCGTAGGAGCCTGTGGTGTAGCGGAAGGAGTCACGGGCACGGCCACGCTTCTTGAACTCCGGGAAACCGACCTTACGGCCCTTGCGCTTGCCCTTGCGGGAATCGGAGAAGTTCTTCAGACCCCGGGCGAGCTGGTCCAAGCCGGCAGAGAAAGCCTCCTTGGAGCATTCCGACCACCACGGGGCAACGTGGTTCTTTGCCGCGTTCCACTCCTTCCGCAGGGCTGGAAGCGTCCATGGAACCGGTGTCAGCGCTTCGTCGGAGATACCGTAAGTCTTCTCCGCGTCGCGCTGCGCGAGACTGGCCCGCGCGCGGGCCAGACCCCAGTTGAACGCGAACCGGGACGCGCCTGCGTGGCGGAACAGGGCGGCGTGCTGGACGTCGTTCGGGTCGAGCGCGAAACGGTACGCCTGCAACACTTTCGTCATCCGGCATCACCAGTCGCAGCTTCAACGGCCCGCCGCGCGCGATTCGCCGCCGCCCGGCGGCCATACAGGCGGGCGCACAGCGATGTCAAAATCTCGGTCACATCCCGAACGAGATCATCATCTACTTCGGACGGGTCGACGACCAGGAGACGGCGCCCAGACGCGGCAAGAACCGCTTCGACATATTCGGCGCCAAAACGGGCGAACCGGTCCCGATGTTCGACCACGATCGTCGTCACCGACGGGTCACGTAGCAGCGTGAGGAACTTCCTCCGATGCCCGTTCAACGCAGAACCGACCTCGGTAACCACCTTGCCTACCGCCAGGTTCTGCCCGACGGCCCAGGTGACGATCCGGGCGACCTGCCGGTCGAGGTCGGCTTTCTGGTCGGCTGACGATACCAGGGCATACACCACTGCCATGTCCGGTACGGCGTGGCGCTCGGGCTCGTCGACGAGGATCAGCCCGCCGACCTTGCGCGCGGACACCGGGAGTTTGTCGTCAAGGAACCACTGCCGCGCGGTCGAGTACCCAACTCCGTTCGCGGCAGCCCACTCCTTGAGGTTCACACCCCGGCATCATACAGCACTATCCGGCGC
>DATNCB010000338.1:0-6150 GCA_035571715.1 Ramlibacter sp. | reverse complement strand
CACTCGCTCGGACTGAGTTCGCAGGAACTGCTCGACGCGAATTCGCAAATGCGGGCCGTCTTCCAGGCCATCCCCGATCTGGTGTTCCGCCTCGATCATCAGGGAACCATTCTCGACATCAAAGCGGGCGCCACCAGCGACCTGATGCTCAAGCGCCAGGACTTGATCGGCAAGCGTGTCCAGAATATTCCGCTCAAGGACGTCGCCCGCCAGTTCTCGGCGGCGATCGAGCGGGTGATTGCGGAAAACGTCCCGGTCAATATCGAGTATTCAGCGGTGTTGCAAGGGCAGGAATCCCATTACGACGCCCGTCTCGCGCCGCTGCCGGAAAAACAGATCGCCGTCATCATCCGCAACGTCACCGAGCGCAAACAGTCGCTGCGACTGCTGGGGTCCGCCGTGGAACAGTCGACCGAGTCCATCGTCATATCGGAGGCGCAGCTCGACTGGCCGGGAGCGCGGTATCTGTTCGTCAATCCCGCATTCACGCGGATGACGGGTTACACCGCGGCCGAAGCCCTAGGGCAAACGCCCCGCATGCTGCAAGGGCCGAAGTCCGATCGCGCGGAGTTGCGCAGGATGCGCGATACGCTGCGTCGGGGCGAATCGTACGCAGGCGAAACCATCGCCTACCGCAAGGACGGGACCGAATTGCAGATGGAGCGGCAGGTGGTTCCCATCCGCAATTCGAGCGGAACCATCACCCACTTCCTGGGCATCCAGCGTGACGTCACCGCGCGCAAGCAAGCGGAGAGTGCCCTGCGCGAGAGCAATGAGAAATTCCGCCAATTGGCGGAGAACATCACCGACCTGTTCTGGATCCGTTCCCCGGACATGCGCGAGCTGCAGTACATCAGCCCGGCCTTTGAGCGGATCTGGGGCCGCCCCAGGGAAAGCCTGTACGCCAATCCGCAACTGTGGGCCGAAGCCATACTGCCGGAAGACCGTGAGCGCGTGCGTACCGCCTTCGCCACGCTCATGGGGGCCGCACCGAGCATCAGCATCGAGTATCGAATCGCGCAGCCCGCTGGCGAGGTCCGCTGGGTCCATGCCCGTGGCTTCCAGGTGCGGGATGCCGAGGACACGCTGATCCGGCTGATGGGCGTTGTCACTGACATCACGGAGCGCAAGCGAACCGAACATGCGCTGCGCGAAAGCGAGGAACACTTTCGCTTCCTGCACGATGTGGCCGAGGCGACGGACGCGTTGGCCGATCCGCACGAGATCATGACGGTGACGGCCCGGATGCTGGGCGAACATTTGCACGCCTCCCACTGCGCCTATGCGGATGTGGACAAGGACGGCCGCCATTTCACCATCCTGCACGATTACGCCGAAGGTATCGCTAGCACTGGGGGCCCGTACCAGCTCTCGCACTTTGGTGCGAAGGCCCTGGCCAAGCTCAATGCCGGACAGACCTTGATCATCCGCAATTTGGACAGGGATCTATTGCCCGGTGATGGAGCGGACATGTTCACCGCCATCGGCGCCAAGGCGATCGTCACCTGCCCCCTGATCAAGGAAGGCGGTCTTCGCGCGTTGATGGCCGTGCACCAGACGACGCCGCGCGATTGGACCCCGGGCGAGGTCGCCATCGTCCAGGAAGTCGTCGAACGTTGCTGGGCGGCGATCGAGCGCCGGACGGCGCAGGCGAGGTTGCGCGAAAGCAAGCGCTTCGCCGAAAGCATCGCGGAGAACTCGACCAGCCTCATCTACGTCATCGATCTCGAAACCGGCCGGAACACTTACGCGAACCGGAACATCGCCGAGCGTCTCGGCTACTCCCAGGAACAGATCAGGGAGCTGGGCGACTCCCCGCTGCCGCGGCTGATCCACCCCGACGACTTGGGGCGCGTGGTGCGGCACTTTGCCCAATTTGCCGATGTGACCGACAGCCGGGTCATCGACCTCGAATATCGCCTGAAGCACGCCGACGGCGACTGGCGCTGGATCTGGGCGCGCGATACCGTGTTCAACCGGCGGCCCGACGGCAGCGCCTGGCAGGTCATGGGCTCGGCGCAGGACATCACGCAGCGCAAGCGCGCCGACGCCGACCTGGAAGCGGCGCACAAGCAGTTGGTGGACACGGCGCGCCAGGCCGGCATGGCGGAGATCGCGACGAACGTGCTGCACAACGTGGGCAACATCCTCAACAGTGTCAACGTCTCGGCCGGCCTGGTCAGCGCCACGTTGCGCAGCTCCAAGGCCCAGGACCTGTCGCGCGGGGTGCAGTTGATGAACGAGCACGCCGGCGATCTGGGCGACTACCTGACCCGGGACGAAAAGGGCAGGCTGCTTCCCGGCTACCTGGCCGACTTCGCGCAAGCCTTGGCGCAGGAACAGCACGGCATGATCGAGGAGCTGAAAAATCTCGCCCGCAGCGTCGACCACATCAAGGACGTGGTCGCTACCCAGCAGTCATACGCGGTGGGGTCCAGCGTGATCGAGCCGGTGCAGATCTGCGAGCTGGCCGAGGATGCGCTGCGAATGAGCGGCGACTCGCTCGCGCGCCACCAGGTCACGGTGGTCAGAGACTTCTCGCCGGTCCCGGTGACGCGCCTGGACCGGGCACGGGTGCTGCAGATCCTGGTCAACCTGATCAGCAACGCCAAGAACGCAATGGAAGAGATGCAGGACGCACCGCACCGGCTCACGCTGCGGGTTGACATCGCGGCTGGATCGCGCCTGCGTATCCAGGTCAAGGACGAGGGCGAGGGCATCCCCGCGCAGAACCTGACGCGCATCTTCGCGCACGGTTTTACCACCCGCAAAAGCGGCCACGGCTTCGGCCTGCACAGCTGCGCGTTGGCGGCCAAGCAGATGGGCGGCACCCTCAGCGCCCACAGCGACGGCCCCGGCCGCGGCGCGACGTTCACGCTGGAACTTCCCATCGACACCGCCGGGAGCACGAAGTGAAGACATCCCAAAACCGACGCATCCTGCTGATCGACGACACGCCCTCGATCCATGAGGACTTTCGCAAGATCCTCTCGGCCAAGCCTGCGGCGCCCGAGTTGGATGCGGTCAAGGCGGCCCTGTTCGGCCAAGCCGCACAACTATCTCGCGTCAGCTTCGAGATGGACTCGGCTTACCAGGGACTGGAGGGCGTGGCCCTGGTCGAGGCGGCACTGCAGTCCGGCCGGCCCTATGCAACGGCGTTCGTTGACATGCGTATGCCTCCGGGCTGGGACGGCGTGGAAACCATCGAGCGGCTCTGGTGCCTCGATCCGCAGATACAGGTGGCGATCTGCACGGCCTATTCCGACCATCCCTGGGAAGAAGTGCTGGCCCGGCTGGATGTGCAGGACCGCCTGCTCATCATCAAGAAGCCCTTCGATTGGATTGAAGTAAGCCAACTGGCCCGGACCCTCACGGCCAAGTGGGCGCTGGCGCGTCAAGCCGAATCACAGGTGAGCACCCTTGAGCTGGCAGTGCATCAACTCAAGGCGGCCAAAGCAGCCCTGCGCCAATCCAACCGGGAACTTGAAGAGTTCGTGTATTCCCTGTCGCACGATCTTCGCGCACCCGTGAGCGTCATGAGCGCATTCAGCGGCTTGCTGGCCCAGGAATTGGATGGCCATGCCAGCGAGAAGGCACTGCATTACCTGTCGAGAATTCAGGCCAACGGCGCACTGGGCATGCAACTGATCGAGGGGCTGTTGTTCCTGGACCGGGTGTCGCGGGCGCAGCTTTGCATTGAGCAGGTCGATCTGAGCGGGCTGTCGCGTCGGCTGTGGGATGAAATCCGCCGCGGCGATCCGCAGCGCGAGGCGTCCATCGTCGTGCAGGAAGGCTTGTGGGTCCGCAGCGACAGGCACCTGACGCAGGTGGCAATGAGGCAGTTGCTGGGAAACGCATGGAAGTTCACCTCGCTGCGCGCGCATCATGCTCGGATCGAGGTCGGCATGCAGGCAGGCGAGGACGGCGAGCGGGTGTTCTTCGTGCGCGACAACGGAAGCGGCTTCAACATGGCTGAGGCCGACAAGCTGTTCCGCCTGTTCCAGCAGCTTCCTACGCCCAACCAGTCTTCCGGCACAGGTGTAGGACTGGTTACGGCCAGCCGGGCCATCCAACGGCACGGTGGCCGGATCTGGGCGGACGCCAAAGTGGACGAGGGCGCCACTTTTTACTTCACCCTGCCTTCGATGCCACGGCAGCGCTTGCCCCATGAGAACCGCATCGAGCGACAAATGACAGGAACGACACCATGAACACGCCTTCCAACCGACGCATTCTGCTGATCGACGACATGCCCTCGATCCACGAGGACTTTCGCAAGATCCTCGTGCTTGCGCCGGCTGCGCCCGAGTTGGATGCAGTTAAGGCGGCCCTGTTCGGCCAGACAACGAAGCGACCCGGCGACAGCTTCGAGCTGGACTCGGCCTACCAGGGGCGCGATGGAGTAGCGATGGTCGAAGCCGCCGTGCGTAGCGGCCTTTCCTATGCCATGGCGTTTGTGGACATGCGCATGCCTCCGGGCTGGGATGGGGTGGAGACCATCGAGCGGCTTTGGCGCATCGACCCGCATATGCAGGTCGTGATCTGCACGGCCTATTCCGACCATCCCTGGGAAGAAGTGCTGGCCCGGCTGGACGTGCAGGACCGCCTGCTCATCATCAAGAAGCCGTTCGATTTGATTGAAGTCAGCCAATTGGCCCGGACCCTCACAGCCAAGTGGGCGCTGGCGCGGCAGGCAGCCTCGCAGATGAATCGCCTGGAGCAGGCCGTGCAGGAGCGCACTCGCGAGCTTTCCATTGCCAAAGATATCGCCGAGGTAGCGAATCAGGCCAAAAGCGATTTCTTGGCCAACATGAGCCATGAAATCAGGACGCCGATGAACGCAGTCATCGGCCTGTCGCATCTGGCGCTCAAAACCGAACTCACCCCGCGCCAACACGGCTACCTCACGAAAATCCAAAGCTCCAGCCAGCACCTGATGGCGATCATCGACGACATTCTGGATTTTTCGAAGGCCGAGTCCGGCAAGCTGGCAATCGAGAGCGCTGACTTCGCGCTTGAACCGCTGCTGGACGGTGTCGTCAGCCAGCTGTCCGCAAAAAGCAGCGCCAAGGGATTGGAACTGGTCCTGGACATCGCCCCGGATGTGCCGCAAATCCTAGTCGGCGATTCGCGGCGCCTGACACAAGTCCTGCTCAATCTCACCGGCAACGCCTTGAAGTTCACCGAAACGGGCAAAGTCACCGTGTCCGCCTGCGTCAAGTCACGAACCGACGAGGAGGTGCTGCTGCACTTTGCTGTGAAGGACACGGGCATGGGCCTCACAGAGGAACAGTTGGGGCGGCTGTTCCAGCGTTTTCATCAGGCCGATTCCTCCATCACGCGCAAGTTCGGGGGTACTGGCCTTGGCTTGGCAATCTCCGGGAAGCTGGCCGAGCTGATGGGAGGCGAGATCGGTGCATTCAGCCGCGTGGGAGCGGGCAGTACCTTCTGGTTTACCGCCAAGCTGGGCCTGCGCGCGCTGGCGCCACATGCACTCGTCGCGAGCCCAGCGGTGGCGGACATGGCTGCAATAGGCGGGGCCCGCATCTTGCTGGTTGAAGACAACGACATCAACCAGATCGTGGCCAGCGAGATGCTGCGGGATGCCGGCTTCATTGTCGACGTCGCCGACAACGGGCAAATTGCCCTGGATCGGATCGCCCGCGCCGGCTACGACCTCGTTTTTATGGACATGCAGATGCCGCTGATGGACGGCATCGAAGCGACGTTGCAACTCAGGCGCATGGAGCAGCATCGAAACCTGCCCATCATTGCGCTGACCGCCAACGTCATGGCGCAGGAACGGCAAAAATGCCTGGAAGCCGGAATGAACGACTTGCTGGCCAAGCCGATTGAACCGCACGAAATGTGGGACATGCTGCTGAAGTGGATCACGCCGCGGGTGGGAGCGAAAAGGGCCGCGTTCGCACCCCAGCCTCTGGCTCTTGCGTTGTAAAAGGGCGAACTGCGGCCGCGGCTGCGGCCGACCGGTGGACTAAGGCATCGGCGTACCTCTGCCGATGTTTCACCTAAGGCCAAGTTTCAATTCGGAGGTATGGTGGACGTATGAGCTGGCTGAAGCGACCGCGCGAGCATTTTCTCCGGCGCTTGTCGGCCTTAATAACAAACAAGGACCATTTGTGGCCCAAA
>DATNCB010000337.1:0-1240 GCA_035571715.1 Ramlibacter sp. | reverse complement strand
ACTCCAGTGGGTCCCACGGTTTCGGCCGTGGCCGTGCATGCGACGGCTGGCCGCGCACCGGCAGCCGGCTTCTCAACCGCGAAATCGATCGCCACCCGTGTCAGCGCCAACGGATGGCATAGGGGAATGAGCTCGCTGGTTCTCTTGGCCGCCTGAATGCCGGCGATACGCGCAATGCCAAGGACATCGCCCTTTTTCGCCGTGCCGGACTCGATGATCGCCAGTGTGGCTGGCAGCATCTCGATGCGGCCGGAGGCGACCGCCACCCGCCGGGTCGCGGCCTTGCCGCCAACGTCCACCATATGGGCCTGGCCTTGTGCATCGAAGTGTGTCAACGAACTCATGGTGCGGAAAAGCGCCAGAAAAGAACCATTTACGCCCTCTTCATGTTCTTCTAGCATCATACGGCCATGATGAATTGGAAAGAGCGCGGCGGCCCGGGCTGCGGCGCGCGCGCCTCGAAGCGGTGGCCGGCGGCGGCCTTGCTGGCATTGGCGTGCGCGCTGCCGGCGCCGCTGGTGCAAGCCCAGTTGCCCACCTTGGGCGACACCAGCGAGATGAATTCGAGCGCGGAGCGCAAATTGGGCGAACGCGTTGCGCGCGAGCTGTACCGCGATCCCGACTACATCGACGACCTCGTCCTGGACGAGTACATCCACGACATCTGGCAGCGGCTGCTGGATGCCGCCCGCGCGCGCGGCGAACTTACCGCGGAGCTCGATGACCGGTTCGCCTGGCAGGTGCTGCTCGGCAAGGACCGCATCATCAATGCGTTCGCGCTGCCCGGCGGCTGGCTCGGGCTGCAGCTGGGCCTCATCAATGTCACCGCGACGCCCGACGAACTGGCGTCGGTGCTGGCCCACGAACTCAGCCACGTGACCCAGCGCCATATCTCGCGCCTGACGACACAGGAGAACCGCCAGGCGCCCTGGTTGATCGGCGCCATGATTCTGGGCGCGCTGGCGGCGAGCAAGAACCCCGAGGCCGGCAATGCCATGATGGCCGGCGGCCAGGCGCTGGCGATGCAGAACCAGCTGAATTTTTCGCGCGACATGGAGCGCGAGGCGGACCGCATCGGCTTTGGCGTGATGACGCAGGCCGGCTACCAGCCCCAGGGTTTCGTGACAATGTTCGAAAAGCTGCAGCAGGCGGCACGCCTGAACGACAACGGCGCCTTTCCTTACTTGCGCACCCACCCGATGACGACCGAGCGCATGGCCGACATGCAGTCGCGCCAGCA
>DATNCB010000336.1:0-7756 GCA_035571715.1 Ramlibacter sp. | reverse complement strand
GGCGCCGGAGCCGTGGTCGCCCGCCACTTGCCCGAGCCCGGTGTCTATGCGGGCGTTCCCGCCGCGAGGTTGAAATGACGGCTGCCGAATTCGCAGCGCTGTGCGTGCCGCCGACTTGTACGCTGCGGCAGGCGACCGCTGCGCTGGACAGCACCGCACGCGGTGTCCTGTTGGTGCTGCATCCGGACGGGCGACTGCGGCGGACTCTGACGGACGGCGACCTGCGTCGCGCCGCGCTCAATCATGTGCCGGACTCCGCGCCCCTTGCCGGCTTGCCCGAAAAGATGCCGATCACGGTCGGCACGGATGCCACTTACGCGGCCGGGATGGCGCTGCTCGATCAGCACGAAATCGACCATCTGCCCGTTCTCGACCAGAGCGGCCGGCCGGTCGACATCATGTTCCGCCGTGAACTCTCGCAGCGCATCTGGCTGTCGTCGCCGCACCTCGGGGAGGAGGAAACCGCCTTCGTCGAGGACGCCTTCAAGACCAACTGGATCGCCCCGCTGGGGCCGCACGTCGACGGCTTCGAGAGCGAGCTGGCAAGCCACGTCGGCGTGGCCCATGCGGCGGCCGTGAGTTCGGGCACGGCGGCGATCCATCTGGCGCTCCTTCTGCTGGGCGTCAAACCTGGCGACACCGTGTTCTGCTCGTCGCTGACCTTCGTGGCCAGCTGCAACCCGATCCTGTATTGCGGCGCGCAGCCGGTGTTCGTCGACTCCGAGCCGCAGACCTGGAACATGTCGCCGGTGGCGCTCGAGCGGGCGCTGGAGTGGGCCAGGCGCGAGGGCCGGCTGCCGCGCTGCGTGATCATCGTGAATCTCTATGGCCAGAGCGCCGATATGGATGCGCTATTGCCGCTGTGCGACCGCTATGGCGTCCCTGTGCTGGAAGACGCGGCGGAATCGCTGGGCGCTTTGTACAAGGGCCGCGCCAGCGGCAGTTTCGGCAAGATCGGCGTGTACTCGTTCAATGGCAACAAGATCATCACCACCTCGGGCGGCGGCATGCTGGTGGCCGACGATGCAGCCGTGGTCCAGCACGCGCGCAAGCTCGCCACCCAGGCGCGCGAGAGCGCCGCGCATTACGAGCACGTGGAGGTCGGGTTCAATTACCGCATGAGCAATGTGCTGGCCGGCATCGGACGCGGGCAGCTGCGGGTACTGGAGCAGCGCGTGGCCCAGCGCCGGCAGGTCTTCGAGACCTACCGGCAGGCACTGGCCGACCAGCCGCAGTTGGACTGGATGCGCGAGCCGCAGGGTTACCGCTCCACGCGCTGGCTGACTTGCTTCACCTTGCAAGGCGCGGACGCCCAGCGGCGGCGCGACCTGATCCTCAGGTCCCTGGAGCGCCACTCGATCGAGGCGCGTCCGGTCTGGAAGCCGATGCACCAGCAACCGCTGTTCCGCGGAGCTCCCTATTTCGCCCACGGCGCGCAGGACGTATCGGCCCGCCTGTTCGAGGCCGGCATTTGCCTGCCGTCGGGATCCAATCTCACCGGCGACCAGCAGGCCCGCGTCATCGAGCACTTGCGCCGGGCGTTGGCCATGGCGGAGGGCGGTTCTAACCACGTTCGCACTGCCAAGAACAGTGTTAACAGGCCCTAGTGCGGCTGCCTAGGAACGCGCTCCTCCTGCTGGCTGTCGACCTGGCGCTGGTGTTGCTGGCCGGCTGGATCGCTTTCTGGCTGCGCTTCAACTTCGATATTCCCGACGAGTTCGACCGGCTGGCGCTACGGGCGGCACCGTGGTGCGTCGCCGGCTATGCGGCCGGCCTGATGCTGGCCAGGGTGTACCGCCAGGTCTGGAGCTATATCGGGCTGCCGGAACTCAGGCAACTGGCCGGCGGCCTCATGCTGGGTGGGTTCCTGACGGCGGCCGCGGTGCTGATCCTGCGCATGCCGTTTTTTCCGCGATCGGTGCTGCTGTTGCAGCCGCTGATCGCCCTGGTCGTTCTGGGGGCGGCGCGGGCCGGCTGGCGTACGTTGTCTGAGCGCAGGACGCTGGCGGAAGGAATCGGCCGTCGCCTGGTCATCGTCGGCTCCTTGCAGGACGCTGCCGATGCACTCCGGGCGCTCAAGGGGTCGCATCAATGGAACCCGGTGGGAATCGTCTCGCCCGCGGCCGCCGAAGTGGGGCGCTCCATCCAGAACGTGCGGGTGCTGGGACAGACGGCCGGCATCGCGGACATTTGCGCTGCCGCCCAGGCCGACGCCGCGCTCATAGCCAGCCCGCCGGGATCGCCCGAGCGGCGCGAGGCGCTCATGAGCGCGGCCGGGTCGCGCCTGACATTGCTGACCATGCCCCGTCCCGACGAGTGGCTCAAGACCGAGGCCGCGGGACCGCGCAAGATCGAACTGGAGGATCTGCTCGGGCGCACCGAGGTGCAGCTCGACGAGGCCGGCCTGGCCGAATTGCTGTCGGGGCAGACGGTGCTGGTCACGGGTGCCGGCGGTTCGATCGGCTCCGAGTTGTGCCGCCAGGTCGCGCGTTTCGGCGTGGGGCGCCTGGTGTGCGTCGACGTATCGGAGTTCGCGGTCTATCAGCTCGAACAGGAATTGCGCGAGGCCCACCCGCAGATGCACGGCAGCTATTACACGGCCAACGTGCGGGAGATCGACCGGTTGCGGGCTATCGCTCTGAAGCACCGGCCGGCCGTGGTGTTTCATGCCGCGGCCTACAAGCATGTGCCGCTGATGGAGGAACTCAACGAGATCGAAGCGTTGCGCACCAATGTGCTTGGCACCTTGCACGCCGCGCGCGTGGCCGGCGAATGCGGCGCGCGGCGCTTCGTCATGATTTCCACCGACAAGGCCGTGAACCCGACCAACGTCATGGGTTCGAGCAAGCGGCTGGCCGAGCTGATGGTCCAGGGCGTGGCGAGCGAATATGCAGGGACGCAATATGTGTCGGTGCGGTTCGGCAATGTGCTCGGATCGAGCGGTTCGGTCGTGCCCTTGTTCACCTCCCAGATCGCGCGCGGCGGGCCGGTCACGGTAACCCACCCCGAGATCGTGCGCTACTTCATGACGATCCCCGAAGCCGCCCAACTGGTGCTGCAGGCGGGGCTCATGGGACGCTCGGGCCAGATATTCGTGCTGGAGATGGGCGAGCCGATGAAGATCGTCGAACTGGCGCGAATGCTGATACGCCTGTCCGGCAAGACCGAGCAGGAAATTCCGATCAGCTACACAGGGCTGCGGCCGGGCGAAAAGTTGTATGAAGAGCTGCTGGCCGATGACGAGAGCACCGAGCCGACGCCACACCCCAAGCTCCGCGTGGCCAAGAGCAACGGCCAGTTGCCCGATATCGAGGCGGTAATGCGCTGGATCTGCGAAGCGGGACCGGCGCCCGCCGGCGATGAGCTGCGCCGCTGGCTGCGCAGCCAGGTGCCGGAATACGCCGCGCGCTGACGGCTAGCCGGCGATGCCGGTGCGCGACAGGACGTCGCTCACCAGCTCCAGCCGCACGAGAGGGTTGTCCAGTTCCATCAGGCGTTGCTTGAGCTGCATCGGCAGCGGCAGCAGTTCGCACCAGCGGTTGGCTACCCAGCCGCAATCGTCCAGCCGCCACGGGCCTTGCAGCGGCATCCGGTCGGGCGCCCCGGCTTTCAACTGCAGTGACTGAATCAGTTTGCCCAACGCTTCGGCGGTGTTCTTCAAGTCGTCGGGAATGGGCACGGCCATGTCGGCCGCGAGCCGCTCGACATCCGCGATCCACAGGCCGTGCCGCAGCTGGTCGCTGGAGGTGATTCGAAACCGTTGCGCGCCGCTGGCGCGGATCATCATGAGGCCGGCTCGAGGCGTTTCGAGTTCGCTGATCGTCGCCAGCGTTCCGACCTGGCAGAACGCCTCGGTGCCGCCGGGCTGCCGCACTTCGCTGCCCTGTGTGAGCAGCACCACGCCGAACGGTGCGCCTGCCTTGTGGCAGCGGCCGATCATGTCGAGGTAACGCACTTCGAATATGCGCAGCGGCAGCACGCCGCCGGGAAACAGCACCGTGTCCAGGGGGAACAGCGGCAGTGACTGCAGGGTGAGGGCAGGCGACATCGGATTCACGCTTCTGCCCGCTATCATCCCACGACCCTACTAACTCTGCGGCTCATGGCCTACCAAATCCTTTCATTCCTGCTGGACGTTGCGGCCGGCCTCCTCGGCGGTGCGTGCCTGCTGCGCCTGTACATGCAGTACCAGCGCGTGCCGTTCGGCAATCCGGTCGGCCGTTTCGTGTTTGCGCTCACTGACTGGCTGGTGCTGCCGCTGCGTCGCGTGCTGCCCTCGATCAGGCGCTGGGATACGGCCAGCCTGGTTGCGGCTTTCCTCGTCGAGCTTTTGCAGTTCGGGCTGCTGTGGCTGCTGGCGGGGCGCGGCAATAGTTTGGCCGCGCTGCCCTTGCTGGCAATATTCGGGCTGCTACGCTTGGTGATTTCCGGTCTGACGCTGCTGGTGATCGTCTATGCGGTCATGTCCTGGGTGCAGGCCGATTCGCCGATCGTGGACGTGATCGATCGCCTGTGCGCCCCGCTGCTGCGCCCGTGGCGCAAGCTCATTCCGCTGGTCGGCGGCATCGATTTGTCGCCGCTGGCTTTTCTGGTGGCGCTGCAGGTGATGTCGATCGTGCTGGCGTATGTGCAGGGCGCGATGCTCAGATAACCGCATCCGCCGGCTGCCGCTGCAGCATCGCCAGCGCATGCGCCACGGTCTTGCGCAACTCGCGCCGGTCGCAGATGAAATCCACGCTGCCTTTTTGCTGCAGGAACTCGGCCCGCTGGAAACCTTCGGGCAAGGTCACACGCACGGTCGATTCGATCACCCGTGGCCCGGCAAAACCAATCAACGCTTTCGGTTCGGCGATCACGATGTCGCCGACGAACGCAAAGCCCGCGCTCACGCCGCCCATGGTCGGGTCCGTCAGCACGCTGATGTAGGGCAGCCCCTTCTTCGCGAGCCGGGTCAGCGCCGCATTGGTCTTGGCCATCTGCATCAGCGACAGCAGCCCTTCCTGCATGCGCGCGCCGCCGGTCGCCGTGAAGCACACGAAGGGCACCTTTTGCTCGACCGCCGATTCCACGCCTCGTACGAAGCGCTCGCCCACGACGCTGCCCATGCTGCCGCCCATGAAGTCGAACTCGAAGGCCGCGGCGACCAGGCTGATGCTGAGAACGGCGCCGCCCATCACGACCAGGGCGTCGGTCTCGCCGGTGTTTTCCAGCGCCTCCTTCAGGCGTTCCGGATATTTGCGGCTGTCCTTGAACTTGAGGGCATCCACCGGCAGCACTTCCTGGCCAATTTCGTAGCGGCCCTCGGCATCCAGGAAACCGTTGAGGCGCGCGCGCGCTCCGATGCGGTGGTGATGGCTGCAGGTGGGGCAGACGTTCTGGTTCTGTTCCAGGTCGGTCTTGTACAACACGCTTTCGCAGCTCGGGCACTTGACCCACAGGCCCTCGGGCACCTGGCGGCGCTCGGCCGGGTCCGTTGGCTGGATTTTGGGGGGCAGCAGTTTTTCAAGCCAACTCATTTGTGTTTTGCTCCTATTTGGGGACATGAGCGGCAGCCTCGGCTGTCCGCTCGATGACCCGGAACCGACAATTATGCGTCTAGCGCCAGGCGGATCCCGCGCAGGAATTCCGAGGCCGCCGGTACGACTTTTTCGCGCGGCTGCCCCTCGATCAGCTGGATGATCTTGGTGCCGATCACTACCGCATCGGCAACCTTGCCGATCGCTTGTGCCGTGGCCGCGTCGCGAATGCCAAAGCCCACCCCGACCGGAATGTGCACGTGCCGGCGGATACGCGGCAGCATCGCCTCCACGGCGCCGGTGTCCAGGTGGCCGGCACCGGTGACGCCTTTCAGTGACACATAGTAGACATAGCCGCTGGCCACCCGCGCGACCTGCTGCATGCGGTGTTCAGTGCTGGTCGGCGCCAGCAGGAATATCAGGTCCAGGCCGCGGGCTTTGAGCTTGGCCGCGAAATCCTCGCATTCCTCCGGCGGGTAATCGACCACGAGGATCCCGTCGACGCCGGACGCTGCGGCATCGCGAATGAAGGCGTCCTGGCCGTGCGCGAGATCGTAGCGTTCGACCGGATTCGCGTAGCCCATCAGCACCACCGGCGTCGTGCCGTTGCGCTCGCGAAACTGGCGGACCATCTCCAGCACCTGGCGCATTCCGACGCCCAGCGCCAGCGCTTTCTCCCCGGCTTTCTGGATCACCGGGCCGTCGGCCATCGGGTCGGAAAACGGCACGCCCAGTTCGATGACGTCGGCCCCGGCGGCGACCATGCCGTGCATCAGTTCGGGCGTCACGTCGGCAAAGGGAAACCCGGCGGTCACGTACGGGATGAGCGCCTTGCGGCCCTGCGCTTTGAGCTCGGCGAACGTCGCATCGATGCGGCTCACGACTTTTCCCCCTTGACCTGCAGGCCACGCATCGAAGGCCGGTCGTAAAAATCGACGCCCGCCAGATCCGCCACGGTGCCGATATCCTTGTCGCCCCGCCCGGACAGGTTGACCAATATGCTCTGCTGAGGGTTCATCGTGCGTGCCAGCTTCATCGCGTAGGCGACGGCGTGGCTCGACTCGAGCGCCGGAATGATGCCTTCGGTGCGGCACAGGTAATGGAACGCTTCCAGCGCCTCCTTGTCGGTGATGCCGACATACTCGGCGCGGCCGCTGTCCTTGAGCCACGCATGCTCGGGCCCCACACCCGGATAGTCCAGGCCGGCGCTGACGCTGTGGGTTTCGGTGATCTGGCCGTTCTCGTCCTGCAGGATGTAGGTGCGGTTGCCGTGCAGCACGCCCGGCGATCCGCGCTGAAGCGACGCGGCATGCTTGCCGCTATCGAGCCCTTCGCCCGCTGCCTCGACGCCGATCAGCCGCGTTTTTTCGTGCGGGATGTAGGGGTAGAAAATTCCCATCGCATTGCTGC
Organism: Ramlibacter sp.; assembly: GCA_035571715.1. Classification (GTDB taxonomy): domain Bacteria; phylum Pseudomonadota; class Gammaproteobacteria; order Burkholderiales; family Burkholderiaceae_C; genus Ramlibacter. Next base: position 830 of record DATNCB010000336.1, on the reverse strand, counting down.
CGCCGCCCACGCACGCGACTACCACGTCGGGCTGGGCGCCGCCGGTCATTTCAGGCATCTGCGTGAGGCACTCGTTGCCGATGACGCACTGGAAATCACGCACCATCATCGGGTAGGGGTGGGGTCCGGCGACGGTGCCGATGATGTAGAAGGTGTTCTCGACGTTGGTGACCCAATCGCGCATCGCTTCGTTGAGGGCGTCCTTCAGGGTCCTGCTGCCGGACTCGACCGGTACCACGCTGGCGCCCAGCAGGTTCATGCGGTAGACGTTCGGGCTTTGGCGCTTGACGTCCTCGCTGCCCATGTAAACCACGCACTCGAGGCCATAGCGGGCGCAGATCGTGGCGGTGGCGACGCCGTGCTGGCCGGCCCCGGTTTCCGCGATCACCCGCGGCTTGCCCATGCGGCGCGCCAGCATCGCCTGGCCGATGACATTGTTGATCTTGTGCGCGCCGGTGTGATTGAGGTCTTCGCGCTTGAGGTAGATCTGCGCGCCGCCTTGTTCGCGGCTGGTGCGCGCGGCGTGATAGATCGGAGACGGGCGGCCGACGAAATGCTTCAGTTCGTAGTTGAACTCCGCGAGGAACTGCGGGTCGTGCTGGTACTTGGCGTAGGCATCGCGCAGTTCGCTGATCGCATGCGTCAACGTCTCGCTGACGAAGCTGCCGCCGTAGATTCCGAAATGGCCTGAAGGGTCAGGTTGCTGATAAGAGGGCATGTTGATTCTGGGCAAGTAGGCTGTCTCCGGCCCGCACGGCCGCGACAAACCGATGGATCTTTTCCGGGTCCTTGATGCCCTGGTGGCCTGGGCCATCGAGCTCGACGCCGGA
>DATNCB010000335.1:0-2174 GCA_035571715.1 Ramlibacter sp. | reverse complement strand
TCTGGAAAAGATCCGCGACCAGATCGGGCGCTTCACCATCGAGGGCGACCTGCGCCGTGAAACGACCATGAACATCAAGCGTCTGATGGACATCGGTTGCTACCGGGGCTTCCGCCACCGCCGCGGCCTGCCGATGCGCGGCCAACGCACGCGCACCAACGCCCGTACCCGCAAGGGTCCGCGCAAGGCTGCCCAGGCACTCAAGAAATAATCGCCGAAAGAGATACTTCATGGCAAAAGCTCCCGCCAATACCGCCGCGCAGCGTGTGCGCAAGAAGGTCCGCAAGAACGTGGCCGACGGCGTCTGCCACGTGCATGCGTCCTTCAACAACACGATCATCACGATCACCGACCGGCAGGGCAACGCCCTGTCGTGGGCCTCGTCGGGCGGCCAGGGCTTCAAGGGTTCGCGCAAGTCGACGCCTTTCGCAGCCCAGGTCGCTTCAGAAGTCGCCGGTCGCGCCGCGATCGAGCAGGGCATCAAGAACCTCGACGTCGAGATCAAGGGCCCGGGCCCAGGTCGCGAGTCGTCGGTGCGGGCGCTGGCCGCACTCGGTATCCGGATCAACTCGATCGCCGACGTGACGCCGGTGCCGCACAACGGCTGCCGTCCACAAAAACGCCGTCGTATCTAACGCTTGGGTTCGTCACCATCGTCCCCATTTATTTTTCAACCAAGCCCACCGCCGGCGGCCCACTGGGTCACCGGCTCCCGCAGCAACTGGTTGCGGCAGATGAAAAGGAAGCAAAGTGGCACGTTATCTAGGCCCCAAGGCCAAACTATCACGCCGTGAAGGCACGGACCTGTTCCTCAAGAGCGCACGCCGCTCGCTGGCGGACAAGGCCAAGTTCGATTCCAAGCCGGGCCAGCATGGCCGCACCTCGGGCCAGCGCACGTCGGATTTCGGCTTGCAGCTGCGCGAGAAGCAGAAGGTCAAGCGGATGTACGGCATCCTGGAGCGCCAGTTCCGCAAGTACTTCGAGGAAGCCGCACGCCGCAAGGGCAATTCGGGCGCCAACCTGCTGTTCATTCTGGAATCGCGGCTGGACAATGTGGTGTACCGGATGGGCTTCGGCTCGACTCGCGCCGAGGCGCGCCAGCTGGTGTCGCACAAGGCCGTGACGGTGAACGGCGCTGCGGTCAACATTCCGTCGTACATGGTCAAGACCGGCGACGTCATCGCAGTGCGCGAGAAGTCCAAGAAGCAGAACCGCGTGGTCGAGGCGTTGCAATTGGCCCAACAGGTCGGCTTGCCGGCCTGGGTCGAGGTCAACGCCGAGAAGGCCGAAGGCGTCTTCAAGAAAGTGCCGGACCGCGACGAATTTGCCGCTGACGTGAAGGAAGCGCTGATCGTGGAGTTGTATTCAAGGTGAAAACGAAGCTCCGGCAGGAGCCTCGTCCTTGTAGAGTTTTTCGTACCCTGCGCGTGGGGCACCGCGCACAGGGCACTTCACCAGCCTTACCGGTGTAACGAGCCGGGGGTATTGAGAGGAAGTCCTGAATGCAAACAAATCTGCTGAAACCCAAAGCCATCAATGTCGAACAACTTGGCACCAACCGTGCCAAGGTGACGCTGGAACCGTTCGAGCGCGGCTACGGCCACACGCTGGGCAATGCCCTGCGCCGTGTGCTGCTCTCGTCGATGGTGGGTTACGCGGCCACCGAGGTCACCATCGCCGGCGTCCTGCACGAGTACTCGTCGATCGACGGCGTGCAGGAAGACGTCGTCAGCATCCTGCTGAACTTGAAGGGCGTGGTCTTCAAGCTGCACAACCGCGACGAAGTGACGCTTTCCCTGCGCAAGGACGGCGAGGGCCTGGTCACGGCAGCCGACATCCAGACTCCGCACGACGTCGAGATCATCAATCCGGATCACGTGATCGCCCATCTGTCGCAAGGCGGCAAGATCGACATGCAGATCAAGGTCGAGAAGGGCCGTGGCTATGTGCCGGGCACGATGCGCCGCTATGCCGACGAGCCGACCAAGTCAATCGGCCGGATCGTGCTGGACGCCTCGTTCTCGCCGGTCAAACGGGTGAGCTACACGGTCGAAAGCGCCCGGGTCGAGCAGCGCACCGACCTGGACAAGCTGGTGGTCGAGATCGAAACCAACGGCGCGATCACGGCGGAAGATGCGGTGCGGGCCTCGGCCAAGATCCTGGTCGAGCAGCTG